>NZ_JBFUKU010000106.1:0-17095 GCF_056400685.1 Pseudomonas sp. P5_A12
CGGGTAGGCTTCGCGCAACACAGTGAAGGCATGCTCGGACAAGTTGCTCGGGAACACACCGGTCGGCAGGCGGGTGGCGTAGCAACTGATCACCAGGTCGCTGGCGCCATGCTTGCGCACCAGGTACGGCAGCGTGCCGGTTTCCGCGAAGGCGACTTTGCTGTGGTTGCCCGCATCGGCCATGGCCTTGGCGAACACATAGCTGCCAAAGGTGCCCGGCGKCAGGAACACCACTTGACCGTCGTGCAGGTGCGGCGCGACGTGTTTGGCCAGGTCCTCGTGTGAGGTCGACGGCAGCGGAATGATGACCAGTTGCGCGTCGCTCAGGGCTTCGGCAAGGTTGTCGGTCAGCGACAGCTTGTCGCCCGGCTTGCCGACGCTTAACTGGCGAGTGCCCTGGTAGTCCTTGATCGTCAGGCCGCCGATGTCCAGCAGCTGCTTGAGCGCGGCAGAGTCACGACGCCACAGGCGGGTCGTATGCCCCTTTTCAGCCATTTCGACAGCAGCGGCGTAGCAGCCGTGACCGCCACCCAGCACGGTAATATTCATGGAGATGCTCCCTTTTGTAAGAGTCTCGATGCTATCGATCCATGCCTTCACACACTTATCCGATTGCGCAGCCAACTGACGGATTACGCAGAAGTCTTAATGCGCTTGCCGCCGTAGAGTGTCCGATGGCAGGCAACCATAGCGTTGCCGATAGGCGCTGGAAAAATGCCCGAAGCTGTTGATGCCGTGACGCAACAGGATATCGGTGACGGTTTCACCGGCCCTGCCCTGCTTCAGCGACTCGTGGATCACCGCCAGACGACGCTCGCGGATGTACTCGACCGGTGTCTGCTGGAGGAACTGCTTGAAACCGTTCTGCAAAGTGCGGACCGACACGCCACACAGCTCGCTCAGGGTCGCCAGGTTGATGGGCTCGTCGAGGTGCTCCTCGATGTAATCGCGGGCCTTTTTTACGTGGTGCGGCAGCGGCGCGCGCGAGTCGGCCAGGAGATCCGTGGAGTAGTTGTGCGGTAATTGAGTCAGCAGCAGCTGCATCAGGTATTCGGACAGGCCACTGGCGATGCGCGAACCGTCCACGCCGCTGCCGTATAGCCGGCAGATGTAGTCCAGGGTGTGATAGAGGCTGACAACGCCTGCGCCCAGAGGGTCGACGCTGACATCGAAGATCACCGACTGCCGCAGGCTGCGACCGAGCAGGCGTTGCAGTTGCGTCTCCAGGGCATCACGGTCGACGCGCAGGATCAGGTTGCGGCATTGGCCATCGGTGATGATGCGGCTTGTCGCGAACGGCGAAGAAATGCTCAGGTAGCCCGACTGCATCGCCGCGCTGCGCCGCCCGTGGGCCACTTCGCACTGCCCCTGCAAAGTGATGCGAAACAGGTATTGATCGGCTATATCGCCGATGTTGATCTCCACCGGCGCCCCATAGCGCAAGTCGAGCAGCGCCGAAGCGCCGAAGAATACGCCGTTGAGCCGGGTGTAAATGGGTTCGTCACGCAGTACGTTGAAGCTGTGCGGGCACAGGTATTGGCTGACCTTGTCCTTGATCTCGCGGTAATCGGCCGAGCTGAGCAGGCTGTGCCGTTCCAGCAGGTGTACGTCATTCAACATCAGTGGCTCTCCCGAACTGGAGCAGATCGGCCCCGCTGCGTTGATACGCAGCGAGGCCGAAGTGCCGCTCATGGACTATTTATGTCACGCCTGGGTCGGGTGCTCCCGGGCATAGCTTTCGCGGAAATGGCGGCAACCACGCCATAGCAGAAGCACTGTCAACGCCGACGCGCCGGCGATCACCAGCGACATCGACGAGCCCACCGCCGCCGGCGAACCGAAGTAACGGTCGGTCAACAGCGCCACCAGCGTGGTACCCACGCCCAACCCCAGCAGATTGCTGATCAGCAGAAACACGGCCGAGACCTGCGCGCGCACCTGATTCGGCGCGAGGATCTGCATCGCCGCCGTGGACGCTGGCATCGGGAACGAGGCGAAGAACATCGCCGGCACCAGCAGGGTCACCGACAGCCACAGTTGATCGACTTGGGGGAACAGCACGGCCGGCACCGCCATGCCGAGGGCACCGATGACGCCAGTGCGCATGGCGGCGTCCTGATGACCTTTCTTGGCCAGATAGTCAGTGAGCCATCCACCGAACAGCACCCCAGCGGTGTTGGCCAGCAACAGCACAGTGCCGAGCATGTAGCCCGCCTCCATGGGCGACAGGCCGAACTTGCGGATATACAGCGCCGGGCTCCAGCTCATCATGCAGAAAAGGACCATGGCGTAAAACGAAAAGCCCAGGTAATGGCAGGCGAAGGTGGCACGGTGGCGGCCGAGGAAGCGCAAGCCATCGCTCATCGCGACCTTCTTGGCCCGCCCCTGTGCATCGACCTGCAGGCCTTTACGCGCCGGGTTGCGCACAGTAAGCCAGATCAACAGGCCGACCAGGATGCCAGGCAGGCCGACAATGAAGAACGCCAGCTGCCAGGCCTTCATCGCGCCGAGAAAGGCGACCTCGATGGTGTTCATGTCCTTAAGCATGGCGATCACGTAGCCGCCGACCAGAAAGGCCAGACCACCACCGACGAACGAGCCGATCGAGTAGATACCCACTGCACGGCCGAGTTTTTCCTTGGGGAACATGTCGCTGAACATCGAGTAGGCCGAAGGCGACAGGGCCGCTTCACCGACGCCGACGCCGATGCGGGCGAGGAACATCTGCAGGAAGTTCTTGCTCAGGCCGCAGGCAGCAGTCGCCAGGCTCCAGAACACCACACCGACGGCGATGATTTTCGGGCGGGAGAAGCGGTCGGCCAGATAGGCAATGGGCATGCCCATGAACGCGTAGAACAACGAAAAGGCCAGCCCGTGCAACAAGCTGAACTGGGTATCACTGATCTGCAGGTCGGCTTTGATCGGCTCGATCATCAACGCCAGGATCTGCCGATCCACAAACGAAAAGATGTAGGCGATCATGCACAGGCCGACCACATACCACTCGTAAATGTACGTTTTCTTCTTCGGCAGGACCGCATTATCGACTTGGATATTCACTCGTGTTTGCTCCTCTTGGAATCCGCTCAAGCGCTTAGCGCGCCGGGTGACGGTGCGCAGCACACCGACTGGGAAGTTGCGGGACAGATGCCTGCCGCCGGCAGGCGGATTGCGTGGGAGATGTAAAAAACGATGGGTTCCAACATAGTCAGGCCTCTTATTGTTATGGGGTAAAACACCAGCGAGTCGCGCCCTGCGACAGCGCTTACCAGAACTTCCAGGTGTAAGTCGTGGCGAAACGGAACTCGTTGTAGTCGTAGCCGTACTTCTGTTTCACATCGATGTTGCGCAGGTCCAGCCCCAGGCCTTGCAGCGCCCCGCTCTGCACCACGTAGTTGAGCCCCAGATAACGTTCGCTTTCCTGGTTGTCGCTCAGGTTGCCGCCGCGGTCCCAGTCGGTTCCCTTGTAGTAACGGGTGAAGAACTTCAGCCCCGGCACGCCCATCCCGGCAAAGTCATAGCTGTAGCGCGCGCCCCAGGACTTTTCACCGGGACGGATAAATCCCACCGATCCCCAATGCACCAGGTAAGGTTGCGGGATATAACCGTTCATCGTTGGGAACACGCTGTCACCGAGCATGCGCTGGTAACTGAGGCCAAACATGTGCGCACTTTTGAGCAAGCTGAACAAGGCGCCGTAGGAACGGTTGTCAATCTCACCGTCCAAAGCACTGCCGGCTTCATTGTTATTGAAGTAGCGCAAGTCGGTTTTAAGTTTGTAGCCATTGCCCAGATCAGCCATGTGCGTCAGGCCAAAATAGTGCTGCTGATAAATATCCTGCAAGACGCCATAGAAGTAACTGGCTTGTAAGTTCTTGGTAATGTCGTAAGTTGCCCCGGCAAAGTCCAGGCCGTCACTGTCGAGATTGGCGGGGGTGCCAAATTTGTACAGTTTTGCGTGATCAGAAGATTCCCGTGTAACGGCAGTCCAGAAACGGCCACCGGTCATCGTCAACCGATCGACTTCCTTGGACTCGACTACAGCCCCTTGGTAGATCGTGTCCAACTGCCGACTGGTGTCATCGTACGCCACTGGCAATTGCGGGCGAATATCACCGACCTTCAGCTCGGTCTTGCTGTAGCGCGCCTTGAAGGTCGCACCGGCGCGACCGTAGTCAGGGACCGTCTGCTGTTCGCTAACGTTGTACGGCAACGTACCGTCGTTGCCCGACGAATCCAGGCGCACGGCGTATTGTGCATCCACATCCAGGCCGATTGCCAAGGCCGTATCGGTGTAACCGGAAGTGAACTGCGCATCGAAACCCTGAGACCAACTATGCACTTCAGACACGGGCGCATTGTTATTGGTGTAGTTGCGATGCAAGTAGAAGTTACGTGTATCCACTTTGAAGTGACTGTCATCAACAACATCGGCAAAGGCTGTCAATGGCGAACAGATCATCCCCAACACGCCGGCAATACTGAGCCCACGGTAAGATTGTTTTCCCTGGTACATCTAACATCTCCACATCTGTATGTGCTTGGGCACTGTATTTATAGGAGCAGTATCAAACTGAGAACAAACAACGCAGGCAGCCGAACACCGAGCCTTATTAACGCTGCCAAGGTGCTCGTCAGAGCAAACGTTCACGCGCGCAGTGCGTCGGTCGCGGGTGCACAAATTGGCGACTGGAAAGTTGCGGGGTAGATACCAGCCACACTCAGGCGGATTACATCGCAGATGTATTGGACGTTGGGTTTGAACATTGCCAGGCCTCTTGTTGTTATGGGGCAAAACGCCAGGCGAGCTCAATGGAACAGCCCGCCACGACGACATGCCTCTTGTCTACGCAAGGTAAGTGAGTAGGCACCGCGCCGGTATTGAGATGAACAGCATCCGCAGGGGGGAAATCTTCAACCCGGCTAAAGTTTTCCCTTAGTCGACTCAGAAGCGGAACGGGGCGCGCATCGAGAGGAAGTCCTTCGTAACACGCAGCAGTCGGCCATACGCTGACACTGACCAGCGTCCCTCTCCCCCCAAAACAGCTGGCTGGTTTCTATAGACCCCCCAGACTTCCCCCTTCGCAGGGGAATTGTCCCCAGAGTTGGTTCTATTTCCCCAGGAGTGCGTTTTTTTCGCACTGACCAATGCCTGGAAAACTCCATTTGCTCCGTCCCAGGCCCTAAACAGAACGATTACTGCTTGCCTTACCCTGCGTTATGTACGCCTGAGGTTTTTGGCACAGAGAATGCTGTGTATTCATCTAGAACTCATTGAATGGTTCAAGGTGCTATATCCGGACAAGCAGCATGCATAAGGACACTCCCCATGCAGCCAAATTCAGCTTTTTTCAGACGTCTTGGTCGGGGAGCGGCCGACTCAAATACGCCGACAAAACCACCCGATCTCCTGCGGTGGTTTTCGATCATCAGCTTCCTCCTGATCAGCGCGATAGCCTTCGGGCTGGGGTCAGTGTCGACCCGTTTCCTGGTCATCGAAAGCCTGGAGCGCGACGCCCTGTTGTCAGCGCAATTTATCCAGACCATCGCCCAGGGTGAGATACGTCACCACGAGTTGGCCGGGATGCGGATGGGCGACGTTTTGGCAGCCACCCAATATGGAGTGCTATCGGAAGAAATGGCGCTGAACAGGCACCGTGCCCGCTCCGAGTTCCTCGACCACCTTTCGTACCTCCCGGACTCACTCCTGATTAACATCTACTCCCCTCTTCGGACAGTGATGTGGTCGACCAATCCGAAGCTTATCGGACAAAAATTTCTGAACGACGAACCACTTGAAGCGGCATTCAACTCGAAAGACCGGATTTCCACCAAATACAGCAACGCTGATGAACGCCGTCCCGAACAGCAATTTTTGCTCGATCCCAAAATGTTCTTCATCGAGAGCTACATCCCCCTGATGGACGATCAGGGGAATACTCTGGCAATGGTGGAAATTTACAAGGAACCAGTCGATCTGATCGAACGGCTCAATCGTGKCCACTGGATAATCTGGCTGTCTACGGCGGCGGGCGGTCTGCTCCTTTACTTCGGGCTGTATTGGATTGTTCGACGGGCATCGATTCAGCTGGCGTCACAGGAAGCCCAGCTCGTCGCCAACAAGACCTACGTGGGCCTGGTCGAAATGTCCACGGCGGTCGCTCATAGCCTGCGTAATCCACTGGCCTGCATCCGCTCCAGCGCAGAATTGGCGAGTGAAATGGACGGCCAACCCTCCAAGAAGAATATCGACGATATTGTCGGCCAAGTGGATCGGATGGCGCAGTGGGTGCACGAATTGCTGCTGTGCTTGCGCCCGATTCGTGGCGAGGCAGAAATGGTGGAACCGATGATTGCGGTACAGGCCTCTCTGGCCGGCTTCAGCACGCAATTGGCTCAGTCAAGAATCCAGGTCGAGTTCAAGAATGAGCCCACCCTCCGGATCATCAGTAATCCACTTTTGCTTTCTCAAATTCTGAATAGCGTCATTGCCAATGCAATAGAGGCAATGCAGGGCGGGGGAAAATTAACCATCCAGGCAAATGTGGAGAAAACCCATCAATGGCTGCATCTCATCATCAGTGACACCGGAAATGGAACATCACGCCAACAAGAAATGATGGCGTTCAAAACCTTCTACACCACCAAGCAAGGCAAGCTAGGCATAGGGCTGATTATGGTGAAGCAGATCATGGAAAGTTTTGGTGGTGAAGCTAATCTGACCCACCATGAACAACAGGGAACATCCGTACGCTTGAGTTTCAGGGTTGTGGAAAGAAGAGCCAGCGCGTTGAAAAACGAACCATTGCCTTCAATAGACGCTGAGCGTCCCGCTTTTATGAAAATAGAAAGATCGAACTATGAATGACCCGTAGCCAGCGGTTACACGGGTGGTTCAATTTTATCCAGCAAAAAAGGGGCAGCCATCGCAGCGTTATCGTGCCGGTGAACGAAACCTGGTGCATTGTCACAGGAGCCACCTATGCTCTGGACAAGGACACCGACAGCAACTGGAAACATGAGTTGGCGTTTCTGATGTTCTGTTGACGGTACACGACTTAATCGTGGAGTGAACCCACTATGACCTTGGCCCATAAACTGTTTGTCGGTGTCGCACTGGCCAGCCTGGTACTCGGCGGTTGCACCTCCCAAGTCACTGAGCGCGAGCAGTACTCCGGCTTCTTGTCCAACTACAACAACCTGGAAGAAGTGACCACCGCCACGGGTGAGAAGACAATGCGCTGGGTGAGCCCGTCGTGGAACCCGAATGCGTATGACACCATAGCGTTCAGAACGCTGGAGTTTTATCCTGCGCCGAAACCCAATGAACAGGTCAATCAGCAGACTCTGGCCGAGTTGCAGAACTATATGTCCAGGAAAGCCAAAAGCATTCTGGGCCAAAAATACCGGAGGGCGTCCAGCGCGGCCGCTGCACCAGCCGGGTCACACCCCCTGATCCTGCGTGCGGCAATCACTGGCGTCAGCGCTTCGAACGAAGGCATGAAGTGGTATGAAGTCATGCCGATCGCGGCCGTTGTCGGAGCGACACAGGCAGCCACCGGTCACCGGGATCAAGACACTAATGTGTTCATCGAAGCCGAGTTCATTGACGCCAGAACCAATCAGACAATGGCCAAAGTGGTGCGCAAGGTATTCGGCAGCCAGCTAGAGAACGAGAGTCAGCAAATCACCGTCAAGGACTTCAAAGCCGCTATCGACAAACTGAATACCGACCTCTGGACGTTCATCCACAGTTGATCGTTACAGAGCATTCTGAAAATTAGATCTGAGATTCATCTGACCGGCCTCCCCACCTCGCGGATGTGGGGACTGCCTCGTTGATCGGTGCGATCTCTGTGAGGCGTTTACCGAACATGCGAGAACAGCAAATTTCCTGTTTTAGGTGGATCAGGCTCATGACGCTTACCGCACGGCGTACCTGCCAACTCACGAGCAGTCCCTCGATCACCACACTGAATTTTTTGCGAAAGTCTCTGGCGAGCCGATGCGCCAAGCGCTGGCCGAGATCATTGTCAGAAAGAGCGAACTGTAGATCTCCTGCCTTTACTTTCAAGGCGTAACTGCCCTGTTTTCTGAGGATGTGCCTGATTTTTCTGCACCATCCAGGATGTTTACCGTGGCGGTCATCCCTGTGCTCAGGTGAGTGTCGGCAGGCACGTTCTCCAGTTTGATTCGTACGGGAATTCGTTGTGCCAATCGAACCCAATTAAACGTCGGTTGAACATTGGCCAGCAACTGGTGATCGGGAGTCGTATTGCTGTCGGTGATACCGCTACTGATGCTCTCGACACGACCTTCCAAAGGGATGTCGCCGCTCATCAGCAGGACTCTTGCCGGCATGCCCAAGCGAATCCGGGGTAGTTTGGTCTCTTCAAAGTAAGCCGTGACGTAGAACGATTGCTGATCAATCACTGCCATGACGGCCTGTCCGGCCTGCACATAATTGCCTCGGGTCAACCGAAGGTTCGTCACCTGGCCGTTGCGCGGCGCACGTACATCGCTACGCGACAGATTCAATTCGGCCAGCTTCACCTGGGCCAGCGCTTCCTGATATTGACTGCCAGCAATCGAGGCGTTGAGTTGCGCTGTTTCCTTGTCTTCGGCACTAATGGCGGCGAGGCCCAATTTATTCCGCCGCAAAGCTTCGTGGCTTCGCTGCAAAAACTGTCGATGGCGAGTCTCGGCGACTGCTTTTGCATAATCCAGATTTTCTTGATAGCGATCTCGATCGATACGCATCAATAAGTCGCCCGCCTTCACTTGTTGATTGTCCTGAACAGGTAGCTCTGTGACCCAACCCGACACGTCCGGCGCTATCACTACCACATCGGCGCCTACGCGCGCATCCCGCGTCCAGGGCGACAGCATGTAGAAATTCCATAGCCAGATCGCCGCGAGTACGGCGGCGCCAGCGATCAGGGCGGTGAACAATACGCGAACATAAACACGCATAGCATTTCTCTTAATGCCCTTCACACTCTACAAGTCTGAGAGGCTCCAGGTTATCGTCACGAAGATCAAAACGAACACCGCGCACTCGAATAACGCATCGTGCCAGACCCATCGCCATACAGGCGTGAACTCCAGCAGCCAGAACAAACAGAAGGTCAGACCGAGTGCCAGAATCGCGTAGACCAACAGAGGGCTCAGATACACTCCGCCCCATGACCACTCATGCAATCCCATGTTCGCTCTCCCGCTGGCACCATCGCGTCCAGAGTGTCTGAATTTCATCCAATGATGCTTGCGCCAGTTGCGAGGCTTGCGAATGGGTGCGCTGCAATGCCCTGTTGAGATGCTCACTCAGATCGTTCAATAGAGGAGCGCTTTTAGGGACCGGGCCGAATGCGAACAGCTGTCCAAGCTGTGCCAGAAACCGCTCACACTCGTTACGCAAACTGCTGTCGGTATCGCTCAAGCATGTCCGTAGCTGAATCAACTCATTGCCCAGATCCATTGCCAACAGGCCATCATCCCAATGTCTCGAATCAGCGCCAGGTGATAGTTGAGCCAGACGTAACAGACGATCCGCCATGCGCCCACCGAACCAGTTATCAGCGCGTGCCAAGGGATAGCGTGTCARTCGAGCAAGATCATTACAGACCGCTTTGAGCAGTCGTCGGTTAAACCAGCCCGGTGGCAGGGTTAACAAACGAAAAACCAGCACCGCGAAGCATCCCCCCACCAGTGAACCTACTGACGAATTGAGTAATGCCGAGAAGTCGTAATGCATCTGGTTGCTCGGCGACACCAGAATGATGAACTGCATGACAAACGCCGTGGGTGTTGGCGCCAGACGTGGTTCGGCTACCCCCAGCGCACCAAAGAATAACGGCACACCGAGGGCTAGACAAAGCAGTGGAAAACCATTCCATTCAGGCAACATCCATTGCGTAACGATAGCTGCAACCGGGATTGCATAGAGGAAACCGCGGACCATACCCATGGCGATGGCAGCACCATTCTCGCGGTTGGCGAACAAGCTACAGAGAACGGCCGATAGCACGATTGCCCCGACTGCAGATGGCCAAGCGCTGGCATACCAAAAAGCCGAGAGTCCAAACACAACCAAGGTGCTGCGCAAACCATAGAACAGAGACTGCATCCCATCTCGGTGCCAGGATAAAGTACCCGGATCACCAGCGACCCTCTCGCCGCTGGCAACCGCCGACATTGATTGCTCAGCCCTTGTGGAGTTGAGCAGCAGTGCTGAGCAGCGGTCCAGACAACACCGCACGACGTTGGAGTGTTGTTCTTGCGCCGAAGCTTGCGCCAGGCGATCGCGCAGGATTGAACTCGCGGCATCGTCGGGTTGCTCAAGCTGCTCGGCGACCTGCTCAAGCCAAGGTTGCAAGCGCTGAATATCGTCAGTCGATAGCAGATTACGCTGAAGCGCCACACCGCGTGCCATGCGCAACAGGCCAAGCAATTCGCGCGATAGCGAGCGCAGTACCCGCGCGCGATGGCGGCCACGAAAACCTTCGAACCGGACATGGTCGCGCAGCACATCCGTCGCGACAATCTTGCCCAGCGCAGCAAGCAAGGTTTTGGTTTCACGTACTGCGGTGCTGATTTCTATCTTTGCGGCCTGCAGGCTGGCCAGTAAGGTCGTGCGTGCTTGTTTTTCAAGACTTTGTTCAACCCGTTGCGGCCAAATCAACGCGCTGAACAATGATGCACAGACAATTCCCAAGCTGATTTCAGTGGCGCGGGCAACGGCTTGATCGAACACATTCAGCGGCTGATTGAGCATTGGCAAGCCAACAATCGCCACGGTATAGCCGGATAGCACGAAGGCATAGGAAACGAAGTTATGCAGGCTGGTCGAGGCGACAGTACACAGCCCCAACCATAGAGAAATCGCCAGCACAAAGAGCCAAGGAGTCTGCGCGAACAGAGCTGTTATCAGCACCGACATAACAGCGCCAACCAGCGTGCCTGCCAAGCGGAAGATGCTTTTGGACACCACCATCCCTGATAAAGGCTGGGACACGATGAAGACGGTCATCAAGGCCCACTGCGGCTGCTGCAAATCGAAACGAAACGCCAGCCAAAGCGCCAGTCCCGCGGCGAGAAGTGTCTTGATTGCGAACTTCAGCGCCAACGTGGTTGGCGCGAAAAAAGCTTTCCACGAGCCACTCACTGGAGTTTCTTCCAGGAGTTCACCGCTTTGTTGCTAACCAGAAAATTCCACAAGGAAGCCTCCTAGTTCGTCGCCGCTGAGACCCTCCTTGGCTGACACTGATCACGGTTTGCTCAACCAGTGACGTATGTTCGCGAAACTGCTTTTTTATACTGCAACGACCGCAGGTACCCGTCTTCCTGAACATGTCGATCTTGGTAGCTGAATTTAAGTCTAGGTTGTTTTATTGGCATGGGGGAACGCAGTAGCAGCTACGGGACGAATTGGGCAAAGCGTCGTTTGTGCTCACTTCCATCGATCAGCGGTGGCCTGCATGCACCAGTCGGCCCACAACATTCACGAGAACAGCCGTCGTCCAGCCAAATGCCAGCGTCCCGCTGACAGCTTCCAGCGGCCCAAGAATTCGCCAGTGCGGGGACATAACAATGTCGCCATAACCCAAGGTGGAGTAATTGACTGCCGAGTGCTCCAGCGCGGCTGCGAACTCGGAAAACTCGCCAATCGCGATGAATACCATGGCCCAGCCGGCCATCTGTGCCAGGTGGCCTGCGAGCAGGATCAGGATGAGAGAGAGGGTAATAAGGGCGTTGCGCCAAAAGCTGTGCCGCTCCACCGCCCTTGCGACGAATGGACCCGCCGCTGCGAGGGCAAGGGCACTGACCAAGCCCTGGATCACGAGCACGCCCAATATGACGACGATGCCGAGCAGCACCACCATGCTCTTTCCTCCTGATCGCGATCGACCTGATCAACTCTGCGCCATAGCAAACGAGGCGCAGAAGCCCACGACCGTCCACAGGCCAGCGGCTTTGGTACGCTCGTGCGCGAACGGCACCAGCGAATTGGAAAGCATGGCGAGAATGCCACCGCCGGCAAACGCCGACATGCGCGCGCCTTTTAACAGATCGCTGGCGGAGCCAACGCCATATCCCAACATGCTCGCGACGCCGCAGGCGAGCACCACCCAGCTCCACAGCACCGCGACGCGGCGCCAGTTCCACCCAATGGCAGCCAGCTCGGCAGAAGGCGCAATGGCCTGCGGAATATTGGACACGAAGACGGCCGCGAGGAAAGCGAGGCTGATCGGTGCGCCACTGGCCAACTGAATGCCGAAAATGATCGACTCGGGAATTCCATCAACCACCGCGCCAATTACAATACCCAGCGCACCGGCGGCGCCACCCGACCCAAATTTCTTTTCGACGAGATGCTCGCCGCCGAGGAAAGTCAGTGCTCCCGCCATAGCCCATAACGAGGCCACTCCAAGGTGGAGTTCTTGCGCTTCCGGGAGCAGATCGCGGGCTACGGCCGCGATGAGTGCTCCGGCGCCGAACGCGGCAAGCGCGCCGACCAGCCGTGTCGGAAACTTCACCACGTATACAGCTATGGCACTAATGATCAGTGACGCCTGAGAAACCGCGCCGAGTACGAACGCGAGTAATATTAAATTACCGTTCATCTCGCCTTCCCAATGATTTGAGTAGGTTGGTGCGCAGGACCAACAATTGCGATCAGCATTTACCCTAGTGGTCAAGACCATGCATCCGCAAGCGCACAGAAAAGCTTAGTTCAGTTACTCGTTATCCAACAGCATGGAACGTGTCTCTTGCGGCTTGAACAGGAAACGTTCGCACCTTGAATTTTTCGCTACCTCCGTTAGGTGGGAGAGGCCGGCCAGAATATTCTCAGATCTATTTTTCCGTCGCCTTTTTTCCTACCGTCAGTCACTCCCGCACCACCCGTCTGACCTCAGCCTGTATGGCATAAGCCGGCGCCTCCACAGCATTGAAATCTTGTGTATAACGCCAGGCAAATCCTGCTACCCCCCATTCCTGATACTGCTGCACATGCTTTAATTCGTGAGCCCAGAGCATGACGTTCCCTTCTGCGGTTTGAGCATCCCGGAAGAGGATGATGTCGATCAGCGTCACGGCGCCGATATCGGGGTTTTGCAGCATGGCAGAGGCGGCGCTGAATTGGCCGTTGTCGCTGACTTTGTAGCGCGCGGCATCAAGGACGCTGGGGTCGTACCAGCGCAGCAGTTGCTCCCGGATGTGCGGTGGAATTGGTTGGACGCCGGCGTTGGCTGCTTCAGCGCGGGCCTGGATCAACCACAGCGCCAGGGCAGGTGCCGCAAGCTGGTAGAGCCCCTCAAGCTGTCCCCCCTCTGGCAGGCAGATGCAGGCGTCCAGGCATACTTGTTTCTCGCCCGCTGGGCAGGCGTCGGTCTGGGCTGGCACTTCAAAGGTCAGGCAAAGAACCAACAGCGCCACCAGGCGCGTGGTGATGGGCGGCATGGGGCGCTCCAAGGACGGACACGGCGCGAACAGTGGGTCACCATTGATCGACGACCTGCATGGCTTTAGCGTAGTCCCGAACCAGGCGCCCCAAGATAATTGCAGGGGGCGACAGACCAGCTTTCCACTCAATCCCCGTTTTAGGCGCACAACTTGCCGCCCTGCCATACTGTTCAACATGACCAGTGCAACGTTTCGCTTCTACGAGGAGCTCAACGATTTCCTGCCGGCCGAACGGCGGCGGCGGTCCTTCACTTGCGAGTGCGCGCAAGGGGCGACGGTCAAGCATATGATCGAGGCGCTCGGGATACCGCACACCGAGGTCGAACTGGTGCTGCTCAACGGCGAGTCGGTGGGTTTCGAGCGGGTGATCTTCGACGGTGACCGGCTGGCGGTGTATCCCAAGTTCGAAACGCTGGACATCAGCCCGCTGCTGAAGGTTCGTGTGCAACCTTTACGGGTGCTGCGCTTCGTCGCTGATGCGCACCTTGGCGGCCTGGCCAGCCTGCTGCGCATGAGCGGCTTCGATACCCTCTACGACAATGGCTTCGAAGATAGCGAGATTGCCGAGATCGCTGCGCAGCAAGGACGCATCGTGCTAACCCGCGACCGCGAACTGCTCAAGCGGCGGATCATCAGCCACGGCTGTTACGTGCATGCCCTGAAACCGTCGCTGCAGTTGCGCGAAATGTATGAGCGCCTCGACCTGGCGCGCAGCGCGCGGCCCTTCAGCCTGTGCCTTCATTGCAACCTGCCACTGCACGAAATCAGCCCGGAACTGGCGCGGCCGCAGGTGCCGCCACGCATTGGCGCCCTCTATTCGCACTTTCTGCGCTGCGACGCCTGCCAACGGATTTACTGGGAGGGTTCGCACTGGCGCGGTATGTGTGCATTGCTGGCACCTCTGCTGAACCGATAGCCAAGCGCATCGCGCCGGTTGAATTCACAGCCGTCACCCATGAACACTCAACCGTTATGGTTTTACTGCATGACTCTCGTCAATCTGGGGGGCGTCCGTTGGTTTCTTCTCCGGAACGATAAAACTCACTGTCGTACTGGTGAGGATTTTGTGAGTCGGGTCGGCCACTTCAAGAAGAACCTTATGCGTGCCGGGTTTGAGTCCAACCAGGATAATCGGGTCTTCACTGGTGTGCGCCCATGTCCCTTCCTTGTCGTCGACGGTCACGTGAAGGTGACCGAGGCGTGGTGATACATCAGCAGCCACCTTGCCAAATACCGGCATGATCCTGGCGTGCTCTGTTCGATACTGGATAATGACAACACCACGGGCTAGCGGCTCGGCAAGCGGTGGATAGGCAATGAGTTTTGGCACCGCCTCAGATTCCAATGGCAGTATCGCCGGTGGGTGATTGGAGTCGGCTTCACCGAACGCGGCCATGCAAAAAAAGACACCCAAAGCAAAGACCGACAGATTTCCGAGAGCGAGGGACATGGTGTTTTTCTCCCGCGTGATTTAACTCAAGGCTAGATCAAACCAAGCTGCACCAGGAGAAACGCAGATGTCCGGACATCGAATCTTCTCGACACCCTTTGCGGCAGTTTATCCACTGTACGTAGCGAAAGCCCAGCGCAAGGGGCGTACACAAGAGGAAGTTGACCGCGTCATTTGCTGGCTCACGGGCTACGACCAGGCAGGTCTAGTGCAACAGCTCACGCTGAACGTCGACTTCGAAGCCTTCTTCGCTCAGGCGCCGGAGATGCATCCGAACAGCAACCTCATCAAAGGTGTGGTCTGCGGTATCCGTGTGGAGGATGTTGAAGATCCACTGATGAAACGAATCCGCCAGTTGGACAAGCTTGTTGATGAACTCGCTAAAGGCAAATCCATGGAGAAGGTGCTTAGGCAATGAATCCCGTGGGCAAGCCAGTGCGAGCCACCACATCAGGAGTTTTGTATTTCAAAGACCGGTGCCACTCTCACGCGCCGAGCACAATCTGTAGCAGCTGGCGAAGCCTGCTGCTACAAAAATTGCGTTACCGCAGAGAATGGCTTAACTGATGAGGGAACAAGCTCCCTCATCACAGAACAGCGACTACACGGATGGCTCAACCTTATCCAACACCCGGTTCGCCGTAATCTCCGCCACCATGATGCTGTTTGAAATGCCCAGCAAGGCATAGCGCGACTCACCCTCCAAATGATCCACCAACTGATGGACCATCACATCGACCGACGCCAGCGTCTCGACCAAAAATACGGCCAGGGTTTCGGCAGTGGCTTCTGGGTCGACGGAGAACAGGCTGCTGCGCGTTCGCTTGGTGGCTTTGATGTCGGCGTTCGACGGGAAGTGGAAGTTGAGGGCGCGTTCGGCGGCCTCGTTGAGCTTTTTTGAATCGGGTTCGTACGGGGACACTGGATCGGTGTCTGGGGGATTGGGTGTGACTTTGAACATATTACAGTCTCCAACATTTTGGAGCCGTCACCGAATCGCTGCTAAACGGTGGGTGGCAGCTGTGTGCAGGTTAGCAGACCGGCGGAGACGAATCCGGCGCGCCCGAGGGCGCCCTGCGCACAGCTACCATAAAGTGCAGGCATGAAATGACCTGACTGTCTGGATGCAGATGCGCTTCGTCACGACGGGCTGCTAAACCCGATCACTGATGGGCAGTGACACGAATCAAGTTACCGAGTGGCCCAAAAGCGCACAAGCCAGCGGATTCTGGCGTAGCCGTAGGCAAAGGCACAAGGTTTTGTGGCTTTCAGGACGTTACCTTGATGGCGTTTAAACACGCGCCGTCAAGAGTTGTTGAAAAAGCTGACACTGGCTTCCCACAGGTGTAGTGGTTAACTGATCCCGGACACGGCGTTAAGTTTTTTCTCGGCCTGGAAGAAAATAAATCCGTCCCCTTTTCGATTCGTCACAACGCTAACACCCGCAAAAACTGTGGTGTCTCTGACAAATTTCAATGATCACGACTGGCCAGCCGTGCAACCCATGGATTGGCACTCAGACCATGTAATAGCACGCTGAGTAAAACGGTACAGACAGCAGTCGCCACCAAGGTACGACTTGCTTGTAGAGGGTAGGCCAATATCATGACGGCGAAGACAATGCTGGCCAGACCTCGCGGGCCGAACCAACCGATGAAGAGGCGGGTTTCGAAATCGAAGCGGGTTCCCACCAGACTGATCAGCACGGGCAGTATGCGAATCACGGTCAGGCTGAGCACCGAGTAAAGCCAGATGTTCAGGGTGAGACTGCTCCAGGCCCAAGGGATCACCAGTGCGCCAAATACGCCCCAGGTAATGACCGATAACAGGCTGGCGAACTCTTCGCTGGCATTGAGCATTTGGTGCTTTTGCTCGGTAAACAGAAAACTTGCGAGCAACCCACCGACGAACGCGGCGATAAACCCGCTACCACCTAGTGTTTGCGCTGTGGCAAAGCACAGAATGGCGAGCCCGGGCAGGGTCAACTGTGACCACATGGACGTTTGCCAATGGTGATTTCCAGAGTAGCGCTGCAACCACCAGGCGATGAGCGTAAGGGTAATACCGATGAATGCACCGATGCCCAGTTCCTCGATAACCAACTCTATTGCCAGTGAGATAGGGGACTGTGTCTGCTGTTCGACCAGCAATGCCAAAAACATAAGCAACACTGGAACGCAG
>NZ_JBFUKU010000107.1:0-17067 GCF_056400685.1 Pseudomonas sp. P5_A12
ACAATGATCCGGGTGAGCGCTGGTTGCGCTCGCGGATTCAGATGTTTTTTGGGGATCCGGACAGCCTTTAAAAAACCTGCTGGATCGACCTAAGAGGCCCGTATTTCCTATGTTAAGCATCTTTTTTAAATCTATTACAGTCTGTGAAAATCCGCTTAATTCCACCACCTTTGGGGGCATAGTTAGGGCTGGTTGCATTAGACCACTGCAGTAGCCGCAGGACAAAACGAAGCTTCTCGCCAGAATCCCCCTAGCGGAAATCAAGCCAGTTCGAGACTCTCGAACTCAGGGTGAGACAGCTCGCGTAACGCTTGCACGCCTTGACGCTGGCCGACTCCGGCGGCACCGAAACCTGTACGACCAACACCAAGAGAATCAGTACTAACAAAGGAAAGGTATAGGCATTTTTTATTTTCATTGTGCATTCCCTCTTTGCCTTCAAATCGGACCTGAGTCATGACCATGACTTCAAGGGTGGCAGTGCGCTTGGGAGCGCCTTCGAGAGACATTCGCTTGCGTCTCGAAGGCGCCCTGCTCCTCTATCAGCGCTCGTCAACCGTAATAAACTCGCGACGCTGCGCCATTGACGCGGGCACGTCATCCTCATCGGTGAAGAATTGCTCGTACCACTCGCGCAACTGATAGACCGGGCCGTCTGTTTCTGCCAGCACCGGTTTGTCGATACGGATTTTGTGCTTCCAGATCACCACATCCTGGTAGAACGAGTCACGGTTACCTTCGACATAGGCCCTGGCCACTTCCTGGTTCTGCTCTTCAGTCCATCCCGGGATCCGCTTGACCATGCAACCGAAGCGCAGGTCAAAACTGTTTGGCGTCACCGGCACGTGGCTGTTGAGCAGAATGGCGTGGATCCGCGCATCGCCGAACATCGAACTGATATGCGTGAAGTGAGTGGCTGGCCCGTAGTAGGCCGATGGCGCGATCAGGTCACCGCCCAGGCGCTCGGAGTCGCCATGGAAAATCTGATGGCCGATATGCCCTTCGAATATGTTGGCGAAATACTTGGTTGGCGTACCGTGCACCGGCCCGAAGTGCTGAGCGTCCACCAGGTTGTCGACTAACTCCCGTGGGTTGGTCTCGATCAGCATGGTGTCGATGTTCCAGTCATGAATCCAGTCTGGATCATCCATCTCGGGCAAGTGAGGAATGACTACGCCCTCTTTTGGCGGACGGCCTTCGGGGTTGTTCCAGACGAACAGCAGGTTGTTTTCCTCGCAAGTCAACCAACTGCGAGTCTTGGCCTTGGGTGGAATGCGTTTGCAGTAAGGGATCTCGACGCATTTGCCGCCGGTGTCGTATTTCCAGTGGTGGAACGGGCACACCAATTTGTCGTTCTCGATGGTGCCCTGGGACAGGTCGGCGCCCATGTGCGGGCAGTAGGCATCCAGAATGCTGATGGTGCCCTGGCTATCGGCAAAGGCCACCAGGCGGGTGCCAAAGATTTCCAGGGTATGGGGCTTGCCATCACGGTAATCGTTGGCATTGCCCAGGCAGTGCCAGCCGCGCGCGTAGCGGTGGCTGCGCTGGGCGTTTTCGATATTGATTTCAGCGAGTTTCGTCATTGTTATTGTTCCTCGAATGCAGACTTCGGGGCGGGTAATGCCCCCAAGAAATACAGGGTGATCCCATGGCGGACATCATTGAGCAGGACACACAAGGAGATCATCGTTCAGTTGGACTAGATCAAATGGGAGCGACTCTCAAAGGACGCCCCTGGGCAAAGCAGGCGCCAGACTTCCTGGTCACTGGCCGAAGCGGCGAGCGGCTTCCGGACCGAAGTCCCGGGGACTGAAACCGGGTTTATTCAACAGGTAGCCGTTGCGCTGCTCGTTGATCAGATTGAACGCCAGGTAGCTGCCGGCGTTGAGGTCGTAGTACAGGCCGACGCCCGCCTGCTGAGCCTGGCTTTCGTAGGCATAGAAGTAGTTGACCATCGAGGTGCGCCATAACTCGCCACGGTTGTCGTAGTTGTCGGCGAGCATCGGAAACCAGGTGTCTTCGTCGACATACAACTTGCGTTTGCCATACAGGTGGCGATAGCCAGGCTTGAGGGTGCCTTCCAGCTCCCAGACCCTATGGCGCTCATAACGCATCGCATCGGGATTGATATGACCGGGAGTCAACAAGTCGGCATATTTGAGTTTGGCGTCGTGCAGACGATAGGTGTTGTAGGGAATGTACATCTCACGTTTGCCGACGATCTTCCAGTCGTAGCGCTGACCGGAACCGTTGAACAGGCGCACTTCGTCCACGGTGATCGACCCGCCGCTGCCGGGGAACGACATGTCGAAACCGTAGCCTGGCGACTGGCGCACACGCCGGGTGCCCGGATCGTAACGCCAGGCCTGGCGCGGTTCGGTCTTGTCGTTCCAGAACTCGGTGCCGGTATTGATTTCACCCTTGTCCCGTTGCGGCAGCAGGGTTTCATTGAGATAGAACGACGAGTTGCCGGTGGTATCGCCAACCTTGCCTGGCTCTAGCGCTGGCGCCAGGTTGCGCGAATGCACGCGGCCCCAGTTGATGTTGCCGTCCTTGAGTACATAGGCGTTGTCGGAGGTGTACTCCTCGGTCCAGGCCCGCAAGGTAAAGGTTGAGGCATTCTTCAACAGTTCCAGACCGCTGCGCGGCACCGGGAACGGTGTGCCGCCGGTTTTGCCAACCACCCCTTCGCCGTCATCAACCAGACGCGCCCCGCTGGCGTTCTCCCGTGTGGCCTGGCATACCACGTCATTGACGCGGAAATCCCTGTGCGAGGGATAGATCGGCATTTTGTAGGTGGCCGGGTACAACTTGAACAGGGCTTTCTGGCCGTCAGACAGGGAGTCGCTGTATTGCGCGATGTTCTGCGCGGTAATCACGAACAACGGTTTTTCGTCCGGGTACGGATCCACCGGGTGGTTACCCGTGCCTTTGAAATCAACATGGGGCGGCACGCCCAACCACTTGCCGCTGAACGCTGGAATGCTGCCGTCGGCATTTCCGGCCTTTTCCGCACCCAAGCACGTCAAGTCTTTGCCAAGGCGCGGGATGTCCTCAGGTGCAGCATTCACCGTGCCGACGGCACAGCATCCCAATAACAACGTCAAGGCCCAGCCAGGGGACTGATTACTGCCGGTCATTTTTATTCTCCATGGGTTCGACAACGGTTTCCCAGTATCGACAGGCCAGGAACCCGACAGCATCGTCCGCACGGACTAACGCATTTTTACCCGGGTCCGCGTCACAGCCGGGACCCGGCCGGCTGCGGCGCGCCCAGAGCTACCACGCTATTGAGCATGATCCGCACCAGCTCGGTCTGGCGCCGCACGCCTGTCTTGGAAAATATCGAACGCAGATGCGCGCGCGCGGTATTGCGTCTGATATTGAGGATTTCCGAGGCTTCCTCCAGCGACAAGCCGTTGGCCAGTTCCAGGGCCAGCGCAGTTTCCGCCGGGGTCAGGCTGTACAATTGCGATGTCAACACGGTGCTCACCAGCGACTTGCTCACTGCGTCGCGCACATAAACAACCACCGTGGGTTTACCGTTGCCTTCGAGCAATTCCCGGGATGGAATCAACTCCACCACAACGCCCAGGCTGACCTGCCCCGAAGGACGGGAAATCGACGTCGCCTCGGCCACCTGCACGCCCTTGCCGGCGCCTTGCCTGGCACGCTGAAAGGCATTGCGCACCAGGCGCGACAATTCCCGATTGTCACTGGGGTAGGTCGCCTCAAGACGACCGCCAACCACTTTGAGACCGTCCTGACTGTCGAGGATTTCCCGGGCCACGGGGTTGAGTTGCACCACGCAGCCGTTTTCATCGAGCACGAAGGTCGCCACTGCGAGGCGGCTGATCGTCTGCGAATACAGGCTGCCGAGCGACTCGCTGCGGTCGAGTTGCGAATACATGTGCAAAGACCGGCGCAAATGTGGCAACAACATGGCGCACATGGCCCGCTCGGTATCACTGAAACGTGGGTGACCCTGTGGTCGATTGATCCGAAAACGCACCGTGCCGCCATCCGGCATACGGATATCGGCACCGAGCATGTGGTAGCAATCGTAGGGTTGGCAGTACAGCAGGTAAAACGCCGAACCGGCCCATTCGGCATCGCTCATCAACTCATCGATGGTGAACACGGTGTCGGTGGGCAAACCGTCGAACAGAGTGGATTTGGCGTAGTAGGCGTAATGGTTGATGCCGCCCTGCCCCAGTTCAATATCACCGGCGACCACCATCGGTGACAACAGCGGCTCATCCTGAACCCGCAGGATCAAGGTCACGAAATTTGCCTTGAACAGCGCGCGTATTTCGCGCAACGAGTCGCTTAGGGAGGCGGGGTTCATCGCTGAATCGTAGATGTTGCCAATGATCCGTTCGTACTCGGCCAACTCCAGGCCCATTTGCGCCAGGACCTGTGCATTGGGCATACAACTTTGCATATCCATTCCCCAGCAGCGGGCCCGACCTGCGGGCCCCCATGGATTTAATCGAGTGTGTGGCAACGCCCCGCTCGCTTCATGGCAGCTCGAACAGGCCGGCGGCGCCCATGCCGCCACCGATGCACATGGCAATCACCACATAACGCGCACCGCGCCGCCGCCCTTCGAGCAAGGCGTGGCCCACCATCCGCGCGCCGGACATACCGAATGGGTGACCGATGGCGATCGCACCGCCATTGACGTTCAGGCGCTCTGCAGGGATCTGCAGCGCATCGCGGCAATGCAACACCTGGCTGGCAAAAGCTTCGTTGATCTCCCACAGACCGATATCCGCTACCCCCAGGCCGAAGCGCTTGAGCAGCTTGGGAATGGCGATCACCGGACCGATGCCCATTTCCTCCGGTGCGCACCCACCCACGGCAATGCCCCGGTAGATGCCCAGTGGCGTCAACCCGCGGCGCCTGGCCTCGGCACGACTCATCAACAGACTGGCCGCGGCACCGTCAGAGAACTGCGAGGCGTTGCCGGCGGTGACGAACTCTCCCTGCTCGATCCATTTTCCGTCCTTCCACACCGGTTTCAGATTTGCCAGGTTATCAAGGCGCGTGCCGGGCCGATTGCATTCGTCACGCAAGACCTGCACGCGTTCATGACCATTAGGCTGTCCATCGGCGGCGAACAGCAGCTTGTCCACGCTCAGGCCGACGATTTCGTCGTCAAACAGGCCGTCCCGTTGAGCAGCAGCAGTGCGCAGTTGGCTTTGCAGTGAATACTCATCCTGAGCGGCACGACTGATGCCATAACGACGGGACACGATCTCGGCGGTTTCAATCATCGGGATATAGGCGCTGGGCATTACCTGCAGTACGGCTTCGGATTGGGCACGGAAGCTGTTTTTGTGTTTGGTCTGGGTCAGCGACAAGGACTCCACGCCGCCGCCAATGGCGATGCTCATCTCGCCACTCATGATGCTCTTGGCAGCCACGCCGATACTCATCAGACCCGAGGCACACATGCGGTCCAGAGCCATCCCCGGCACACTGTCCGGCAAGCCACCGGTGTAGGCACAGAGCCGACCGATGTTATAAGCCTGGGTGCCCTGCTGAACCGCCGCGCCCATGATCACATCCTCTACGTCAGCAGGCTCGATGCCRGCACGTTCGACCACCGCGCGCACCACATGGCCACCCAGCACCGGGGCCTCAGTATCGTTGAACGATCCACGAAACGATTTGGCCAGCGCGGTACGGGCGGTGGCGACGATGACGACTTCATTCTGGTCCATGGAAACTCACTCGGAAATTGGGTTGAAGGAGTAGCGGCTGATGGTGTCGATCACGCAGCCCGGACGCGCCTGGCCCTCGACCTCCACAGTGATGCGCACCACCAGTTGCACGGCGTCGCCCATTGGCTCGGCACGGATGATCAGGCCGCTTGCGCGTACCCGCGAGTCGACCTTGACCGGCGCCGGGAAGCGCACCCGGTCGCTGCCGTAGTTGACCCCCAAGGCCATGTTTGAAAGGGTCAACAACTGCGGCATGAACAGATTGGCCAGGGATTGGGTCAGGTAGCCGTGGGCAATGCAGGCGCCGAACGGACCGCTGGCTGCCCGTATCGGGTCGACATGAATCCACTGGTGATCACCCGTTGCTTCGGCGAACAGATCAATGCGCTGCTGGTTGATGGTCAGCCATTCGGTGTGGCCCAGGTCCAGGCCTTCGGCCGCAAGCAACGCCTTGGCACTGCTGAAAACGTGACTCATGAGCGCGCCCTCAAGCTTGTTGTGAACTGACGGACAACACTTCACCGACCATGTAGGAGGCATAGTCGCTGGCCAGGAACATCATCACGTTTGCCACTTCCCAGACTTCCGCGGCGCGACCAAATGCTTCGCGCCCCGCCAGGCTGGCGAGCAACTCTTCGCTGGAGGCTTTCTTGAGGAAATCGTGCAGGGCAATCGATGGCGATACCGCATTGATGCGCACGCCGAACTCGGCGGCTTCCAGGGCGCTGCAGCGGGTCAGCGCCATCACCCCGGCCTTGGCGGCGGCGTAATGGGCCTGCTCCTTCTGTGCCCGCCAACCGAGCACCGAGGCGTTGTTGACGATGGCCCCTGCGCCGCGGCGCTGCATGTGCGGCAACATCGCTCGAGTCATTCGGAAGGTGCCCGTCAAGGTCACATCCAGCACCCGCAACCACTCTTCGTCGCTCATCTCCACCACACGTTTCTGACCACCCAGACCCGCGTTGTTGATCAGCACATCGACCCCGCCCAGTGCCTCTTCGGCCGCCGCCACCAGGGCCTGGACTTCGTCTTCTATCGTGACATTGCACAGCTGGCCATAAATCGCCTGTAAACCGGTGTCGGCCTTGAGGCGCTCCACCGCCTCTTCCAGGCGCCGCGGATGCACGTCGGAAATCATTAGTGCCCGGCAACCTTCCTCGGCACTGCGTCGGGCCGCTGAGTAACCGATACCGGCACCGGCCGCGGCGGTTATCAACACCGACTTGCCGGCCAGCAATTGATGACCGGGAACATAAGGGGGGGCTKGTTTCACAGCGTCTACCTCCGAAGAAATCAATACGCTGTAGTTGTACGGATGGGGCGAAGCGGGCACATCGTCAAAATGGGGTATGAAGGCGAAGAACGCTGACTAACAGAGACACCGCAGCGCCTGGTTTCTGTAGGAGCCGGCTTGCCGGCGAAGAACGATGACTCGGTACATCAGATACACCGCGGCACCAAGTTCGCCGGCAAGCCTGGCTCCTACAGGGTGGGGCTTCAGCTTCCCCAGACTTTCTGCGCCTTCGGCGCTTCGGCGAGGATCTCATTCACTGCCGCACCGATTTCTTCAACTTTCCACAACGCGCCTTTGTCGCGGGTGACACCCGTGCGCCAGCCGTCAGCCAGGGAAATTCGCCCGCCCTGGCTTTCGAAGATCTGACCGCTGACGTGGGCCGACGCCGGGCTGCCGAGCCACACCACCAGCGGCGCGACGTTTTCTGCGGCCCAGGCGTCAAAGCTGCCGTCCTCGGGTTTTTTCACCACGTCGGGCATGGCGCTCTCGGTCATCGAGGTCCTTGCGGCCGGTGCCAACGCGTTGGCGGTGACGCCGTAGCGCGCCAGCTCCGCCGCTTGTACCAGGGTCAACGAAGCGATGCCTCCTTTGGCCGCCGAATAATTCGACTGCCCCACCGAGCCTTGCAGACCGGCGCCGGAACTGGTGTTGATAATTCGGGCATCAACCGGCTTGCCCGCCTTGGACTGGTCGCGCCAGCGGCGGCCGAGGATGTTGGCCAGGCAGTAATGGCCCTTGAGATGGACGCGCATGACCATGTCCCAGTCTTCTTCGCTAAGGCTGATGAACATGCGGTCACGCAATACGCCGGCGTTATTGATCAGCACGTGGACTTCACCGAACGCCACCAACGCCGCATCGACGATACGCTGCGCGGTGGCCAGTGTGGTGATGTCGTCACTGTTGGCAATGGCCTGGCCACCGTTGGTGCGAATCTCACCCGCCACATCTTCTGCGGCATCGGCGCGAATATCGTTGACCACCACATTGGCACCTTGCGCGGCGAACGCCAGGGCGTAGGCGCGACCGAGTCCGCCACCGGCCCCGGTAATGATCACGGTGCGGTCTGCACAAATAGCCATGTTTGACTCCTCAGGTTTGGGGTGGCCGCGCACCCGAAGCGGCGGCCCACATGAAAAAATTACAGGCGTTCGATGATGGTCACGTTGGCCTGGCCACCGCCTTCACACATGGTTTGCAGGCCGTAGCGACCGCCGCTGCATTCCAGTTCGTTGAGAAGCGTGGTCATCAGTCTTGCGCCGGTGGCACCCAAGGGATGGCCCAGGGCAATCGCTCCGCCGTTGACGTTGATGCGCGCGGGGTCGTAATCCAGCTCTTTGGCCCAGGCCATGACCACCGAGGCAAAGGCTTCGTTGATCTCGACCCGGTCGATGTCGGCCATGCTCAGCCCGCTTTTGGCCAAGGCCCGGCGGGTGGCAGCAATCGGTGCGGTGAGGTGCCAGATCGGATCGTCACCGAGCACCGTCAGATGATGTATCCGCGCCCGTGGCGTCAGGTCGTAGCGCTTGAGCGCCGCCTCCGACACCACCAACAGCGCCGCTGAGGCGTCGCACGTCTGGCTGGACACGGCAGCGGTGATCGATGGGAACTGCGGGTCCACCGGCTGCAATTCGGCCATCTTTGCCAGGCTGCTATGACGCGGGGTTTCATCCACCGCCAGCCCTTGGCAGGCGACGATTTCCCGGGCAAATCGCCCACTGGCGATGGCCGCCAGGGCGCGTTCGTGGCTTTGCAGGGCAAAGGCTTCCATTTGCTCGCGACTGATCTGCCAATGATCGGCAATCCTTTGCGCGGCATAGAACTGGTTCACGGGCTGCTGACCAAAGCGCGCGCGCCAGCCAACGCTGCCCGAGAATGGATCGGCAAAGCCCAGTGCCTGGCCGGCCAGCATCGCCGAGGAAATCGGGATTTGGGTCATGGTCTGCACACCGCCCACCGCGACCACATCCTGAGTGCCGCTCATCACCGCCTGCGCGGCGAAATGCAGCGCCTGTTGCGATGAACCGCACTGGCGATCCACAGTGGTTCCGGGGACCGTCAGCGGCAAACCGGCGGCCAGCCAACTGGTGCGGGCGATATCGCCGGCCTGGGAGCCAATGGTATCAACGCAACCGAATATAACGTCGTCGTAGTCTTCAGCGGGGATCACATTGCGCTCCACCAGTGCCTTGAGCACATGGGCGCCCAGGTCAATCGCGTGGATCTCGCTCAATGAGCCCTTGCGCTTGCCCGTGGGGCTGCGCAGTGCATCAACAATGTAAGCCTGTGCCATGACTCATTCCTCGAAAGTGTGTCCCGGCCCCAGGCCGGTAGCGTCGGCGAACAGGTAGTCGCTGACACGGTTTTTGTGAAAGCCGCGGTCGCCCCAGGACGCATCGAGGGCCCAGGCGCGCTTCATGAACATCTGCAAATCGACTTCCCAGGTGTACCCCATTGCGCCGTGCACCTGGATGCCTTTGCGGGCGGCGATCCAGCTCGCCTCATTAGCCGCCAGGCGGGCCTGCGAAACCCATACGCCAGCGTTGACGTCGCCCCGGGCCAGGGCATGGGCGGCGCGGTACAGCACTGGTTTGGCCTGTTCGATGTAACGGGCGACATCGGCCAGGTGATGCTTGACCGCCTGGAAGCTGCCGATCGGCTTGCCAAACTGTTTACGCTGGGCCACGTAGTCCACCGACAGGTCCAGCATGCGCTGCGCCAATCCCAGAAGTTGTCCGGCCACCGACAGCGCGCCACGGTCCAGCATGCGGTCCTGCAAGGCGCGCCCCTGCTCGCCACTGGCCACGCAGGTCGCCGACGACGGAGTCCACGTCACCAGACCCAGGCGGCGCGAGGCGTCGATGCTCAGATGGTTTTCCACGTCAACATGGGAGCGCGGCACCACATGGATGTCATCGCCATTGGTGAGAATCAACACTTCAGCCAATTGCGCGTCGCTGACCAGAGCATTGACCGGGTGACTGATCGCCAGGCGCAAACTGCCATTGGCAATCCTGGGCAACAGGTCAGCGCGAGCCGGATGCCCTGCAGGCAGACCGGCCAGTAAGCCGCTGGCGACATAAGCCGTGTCGGCCAATGAATCGGGAATGGCGTAGTAACCCAGCTCCTGGGTCATCAGTGCCCATGTCACATCGTCCATGCCCATGCCGCCTTCGGCCTCGGGCACCGACAAGGCGGTAAGGCCCTGCTCGGCGATCTTGTTGCGCAGGTCCTGGGAGCGCCCGACATCGGTCTCCCAGATTTCCCGGAGCATCTCCGGGGCGGCTTCGGTCATCAGGAAACGACTGATGGCTTCGCGGAACGCCAACTGATCATCGTTAAAAGTGAAGTCCATGGGCGGTTCCTTATTTCGGCAAACCGAGCATGCGCTCGGCAATGATGTTGCGCTGGATTTCGTTGGTGCCGGCATAGATCGGCCCGGACTGCGCGAACAGGAAGCCCTCCAGCCAGCCAGCCGCGTCGCCTGCCTGAGCGCCCTTGCCCAGCAGCTCGCCTCGGCCGCCGAGAATGCGCATGGCGGTCTCGTGCATCTTCAGATCCAGCTCCGACCAGATGACCTTGTTGATGCTCGACTCCGCGCCGATCTGCTCGCCCCGGCTCAAACGCCCCACAGTGTGATAGGCCGACAGCGCATAGGCTTCAGCGCCCATCCAGGTCTCCAGCACGGCATCGCGCAAGCTCGGGTCGCGGTCGGCGCCGGCGCGGTTCGCCTTGTACAGTTCAACCAGCTTGCGTGCCGTGGCCTGAAAGCGTGCCGGTGAACGCAGCAGCAGGCCTCGCTCGAAACCGGCTGTGGCCATCGCCACGTGCCAGCCCTGCCCTTGCTCACCGATGCGGTTGGCCACCGGCACCCGCACGTCGTCGAAAAACACCTCGGCAAAGGCGTCCTTGCCGTTGAGCGCCTTGATCGGGCGAATGCTCACCCCCGGCGTGTCCAGCGGCACCATGACGAAGGACAAGCCGTGGTGACGAGTCGATCCTGGCTCGCTGCGAAAGAGGCCGAACAGCCAATCCGCGTAGATCGCCCGGGTCGACCAGGTCTTTTGCCCGTTGATCACGTAATGGTCGCCGTCGAGCAGCGCCTTGCTGGTGATTGCCGCCATGTCGGAACCGGCGTTGGGTTCCGACCAGCCTTGCGCCCACATGTCCAGGCTGGCGGCCATGCGCGGCAGGAAGCGCTGCTTCTGCTCCGGGGTGCCGAATTCCATCAGGGTCGAGCCCAGCAACAGTTGGCCGTTCTGATTGACGCGCATCGGTGCTCCGGCACCGTAATACTCTTCCTCGAAGATCAGCCACTCGATCAAGTCGCTACCGCGACCGCCCAGTTCAGCCGGCCACATCACCATCGACCAGCGGCTCTCGAACAACTTGGCCTCCCAGGCGCGGTGCTGTTCAAAACCTTCGCGGGTGTCGTAACTGGCCAGGGGCTCACGTGGCAGGTTGGCTGCAAGCCAAGCCCGTACTTCGGCGCGGAAGGCGTTTTGCTTGGGGGTAAAAGTCAGGTCCATGGCGTTATCTCAGAACTTGGCGTCGCGTTTTTCAACGAAGGCCCGGCGCGTTTCCGCGGAGTCCGGGCTGCTATAGGCCTGCATGGTGAAGCCCTGTTCCCAGCGGTATTTATCTTCCAGGTTGCCGTCTTCGATACCGTTCAACGC
The DNA here is from genome assembly GCF_056400685.1 of Pseudomonas sp. P5_A12. Classification (NCBI taxonomy): domain Bacteria; kingdom Pseudomonadati; phylum Pseudomonadota; class Gammaproteobacteria; order Pseudomonadales; family Pseudomonadaceae; genus Pseudomonas; species Pseudomonas sp. P5_A12. The sequence continues at coordinate 11,700 of NZ_JBFUKU010000107.1, forward strand.
TTCCTTGGCAATGCGGATCATGCCCGGGCTCTTTTCGGCGATTTTCGCCGCGATGCCCAAGGCGGTTTCGCGCAACTGATCCTTGCTGACAATCCGCTCGATAAAACCGTATTGCAGCGCCTCGGGAGCGCTGATGCTGTCGCCGGTAAAAAACAGGTAACGGACTTTTTGCACCGGGAACAGGCGCTGCAGGTGCGCACCGCCGCCCATGGCGCCCCGGTCGACTTCCGGCAGGGCGAAGGTCGCGCATTCGGAGGCGACGACGATGTCCGCCGCCCCGGTGATGCCAATGCCGCCGCCCAGGACAAAACCATGGACCGCGACAATCACCGGCACCGGGTTGCGGTGCACGGCCTTGAAAGTGGCGTAGTTACCGGCATTGACCTCGACGATCCGGTCCGGGTACTTGTCCAGTTCCTTGATATCGACACCAGCGCAAAAGCCCCGGCCCTCGGCGCGAATCACGATCACCCGCACTTCGGGATTCGCCCCAAGGGCTTCGATCTGTCGCGCCAGGGCATGCCACTCCTGGCTGTCGAGGGCRTTGACCGGTGGTTTGGCGATCACCAGCTCAGCGATCCCCTGATTGAGTTGTGTCGTGAATGCCTGGTTCAAAGGGCTTCTCCAATGCTGGCTGGATGGTTCGAGGGGTGGGTCTGGCTGCGTGCCAGGAGCGTGTCCAGGCATTGCTGGGCCTCGCTGGCAATGCCTTCTATGACTTCACGGCAGCTGAGCAACTCGCCGATGGCCGCCGCGACCTGGCCACTGGGCAGGATGCCCTCGTCCGGTGCACCATCGACCATAGAGCGCTGCAACAGCACCGGCTGATTGGCGGCCATCACCACTTGCGACAGCTGCGACGGGTCTTCACGCAACGCCCTGATAAAGACTGAAGCCATGTGCCCCAGGCTCATGCCGGTTTGCTGCTTCCACTGCCACGCACTGCCCAGGGCAATGCGCAGGCGACCGAAGGGGCCCGCCTTTTCGAGGTGATTGATGAAGCGGTTTTCGATCATGCGGTGACGCATGCCATCCACCGCGGTGGTGACGCGCACCTGCTGCGGATCGTTGACCTTCAGGTAGCGCTCAAGGGTCGCGGCCGGGGTCGGCGATTCGCGGGTCATTAGAAACCGCGTGCCCATGGCGATGCCGGCGCCACCAGCAGCCAGCACCGAGGCCAGGCCACGGCCAGTGGCGAACCCTCCGGCCGCGATGACCGGTACCCTGACCGCCGCCAGTACTTGGGGCAGCAGAATCGAACTGGGCACGCCGCCGGTATGACCGCCGCCCTCGCCGCCCTGGATAGTGATCAGATCGGCACCCAGTTCCACGGCCTTGAGCGCATGCTTCAGGGCGCCCACGGTGGGAATACACAGCACCTTGGCCGCCTTGAAGCGAGCGATGGTCTGTTTGTCCGGGCCGCGTCCGTAGCTCACGGCGCGCAAGCGGTACTCGATCGCCAGGTCGACACACTGCGCGGCGTTGTCCTGGAACATATGGAAATTGAGCCCGAAGTTGCTGCCGCCGGTGGCGTCGATCACCTTGCGGATTTCCCCTTCCAGCTCATCGGCCGCGATGGTCGCCCCGGCCAGGAAACCGAAGCCCCCGGCCTGGGTCGTGGCGATCACCAGATTGGAATCGGCGACCCAGCCCATGGCGGTTTGCACAATCGGGTAACGGCAACCGAGGGCCTCAGTCAGTGGCGTATCCAACCAGCGGTTCATTGGCTTTTGTCCTCGGCCTGCTTGTTGGCCCGGGCCATGCCCTTGGCGTCGAAGCCGCCCAGTTTGTCGCCGGACAACAGCTCGTTATGGGCATGGGCAAAGTGGTGCCAGGCGAACACCGCATCCATTGCCGTGCGCTTGCCTTGCAGGTCTTCGACGTGGTTGATCGCCTGCTTGGTCAGGGCCAGGCCCATACGCGGCTGGCGGGCGATGCCAGCGGCCAAGGCATAGGTGGCCTGCTCCAGTTCCTCACGGGGCACCAGGCGATTGACCATGCCCACTTGCCAGGCCCTTGTGGCGCTCATGCGGTCACCGGTGAAGAGGAATTCCTTGGCGATACGCGGGTTCATTTCGTAGGGATGGGCAAAATATTCCACCCCCGGAATGCCCATGCGCACCACCGGGTCCTGGAAGAATGCGTCGTCGCTGGCGACGATCAAATCACAGACCCAGGCCAGCATCAGCCCGCCCGCTACACACGCGCCATGGACCATGGCGATGGTCGGCTTGGGCAGTTCGCGCCAGCGCCGGCACATGCCGAGGTACACCTCCTGCTCGCGGGCATACAACTGCTCACCACCGGGTTTGTTGGTGTGGTCCCACCACAGGTGCGCGCGCTCGAACGGTTTATCGATATCCCGCCCGGGCGTGCCGATATCGTGGCCTGCCGAGAAGTGTTTGCCGTTGCCCCGCAGAACGATGACCTTGACGTTGTCGTCGTCCACCGCCTGGCGAAAGCAGGCATCCAGGGCGTAGGTCATCTGCGAGTTTTGCGCGTTGTTGAAGGTCGGCCGGTTCAGCGTCAGCGTGGCGATACCCTCGGCCACGCTGTACAGCACCGGGGTGTCCGTCTCGTAGACGGCGTTGTCCTGGCGAACGATGAATTCACTGTCGCTGCTGTGCATGGTCGCTGTCCTTGCCTCAGGCCGTACGGATGCCGGGCGGGTTGCCCTTGATCGCCGCGGCGCGGTAATCGTGGGGATCGAGTCGGCGGATCAGCGCCAACTGTTCGTGAGTGGGGTGCGCGGACTCGTGCAACTGCGCCGACTTGAGCAACGGGAAGCCGGTGTTGTCCTGGACCTGCTCGAAACTCACACCGGGGTGCAACGAGCGCACCTGCACCGCACGTTCCGGGCCAYTGAAATCCAGGACGCACAAATCGCTGACCACGCAATGGATATCCATCAAGTCGCGGCGCGCACCTTCGGGCCAGCGCTCGGCCTTGAAGCCCACACCGGAGACCATGTCCACTTCGCCGCTGACGAACACCCGGGTGTTATGGCTGGGTACAAAGAACGAGTTGAGATGGTTGATGCTGTTGCCTGGCAAGCCGCGCACGCCGAGGATCGCCGTCTTGGGCTTTTGATAGTCGCCGACGCAGGACAGGTTGGTCTGGCCCCAGCGGTCGATCTGGGTCGGGCYGATCATTGCATGGCGGCGTCCGCCCCATACGCATTCGAATACCCGCTCGAACGACATGTAACCCGAGTAGCGCGGCACGTAGTCGCCACGCGGGCCCAGCGGGATCGGTTCTTCAACCAGGAACGCCTCGCTGTCGGTCATCAACAGTTCCGGGCTGTGGGTCAGTTTGGCCAAGCTCGCACCCAGGCGCGGGATCACGCCCAGACCCGAGGCGATCACCTCGCCATTGCCACGCCAGGCCTCGGAAGCGGCGACGATCATCAGTTCAGCAAGGGTGAAATCACAGGTTGCAGACATAGTCGCTAATCCTCAGAACACGGGAAGGGGCAAGACGCCCATGGAGTCGGCACCGCCGTTCTGTGCCTGATAGGCCTGCTCGCCACCGGCGATGTAGGTCTGCACATAGTCCTGCCAGCCGTTTTCCGCCTGGCTACTGGCGACATAGCTCTTGAGGTGTTTGATGTCCCAGCCGTAGTCGGGGGCGCAGAGCGTCGGGTGTGCACCGAGAGGTGCATGCACCACACCGCTCACCAGGTAGCGTTCGAAGGTATTGAAACGGGCCTGCTCGGCGCTCAGCGCAAGGCGTTCTTCCAGGCGCTCGCACGAGACAAAGCACTGCTTGGCGGCGCGGGCGAACAGGTGATCGAAATACGGGTCCGGCCCGGTCACCAGGCAGTTGCCCAGGCGGTCGGCGACGTTGACGTGCAGGAACGCCACGTCGAGGTTGAGCGCCGGCATCGCCAGCAGCACCTCGCCATCGGCATAGGGCGACTGGATGGTCTTGAGCTGCGGGTTCAGGCGCGTCACGTCGGTGGCCAGGCCGCAACGGGTCGGCAGGAACGGCAGGCGCATGCCGGCGGCGCGCAGGCCCCACTGGAACATGCCTTCGTCCAGTTCCATCAACTCCAGCTCGCCCGCTTCACGGGCCTTGCGGTAGTAGGGTTCCAGCGGAATGGCATCGAGGGTGGCGAAGCCGAATACCAGCTTCTTGACCTTACCGGCGGCGCACAGCATGCCCACTTCCGGGCCACCGTAGGCAACCACAGTCAGGTCTTTGACCGGTGAGCGCAGGATCTCGCGCACGATCGCCATCGGCTTGCGCCGTGGGCCCCAGCCGCCGAAACCGATGGTCATGCCATCGCGCAATTGAGCGACCGCATCGGCCGCTGTCAGTTGTTTGTTCATTTTGATGATTCCTTACTGTTGGCCGACCGAAAAGTCGTGCCCCCAAATGCTCACGCGGGTGAACTCGAATGCCGAATGTTCCATCCAGTCGACTTGCAAACCGCCAAAGCCGTACTCCAGATCAAAACCGGATGGCGTCTTCATGTAGAAACTGGTCATGCGATCGTTCAAGTGCTGACCGAGGGTGGCCGACAGGGGCACCTCATGGGCGTGCAGACGGTCGTGGGCACGGCCGACTTCGGTCATCGAATCGACCTCGACCATCACGTGCACGCACCCTGACGGCACCGGGTACTCGGCCAGTGCCAGGCTGTGATGGCRGGCGTTTTGACAATGCAGGAAGTGAATGCGGATCGGCGGCACCGATGGGTCGGGACGAAAGTTGAAAATGTCCGACAGCTCGAAACCCAGCACCTCCTTGGCGAACGCCAAGGTGGCGTCGAAGTTCACCGCTGGCAGCACCGTATGACCCAGGCCCATGTCACCGGTGATGAAACGCGGCACACCTTGAGGGGACACAAACGGCAGGCAATCAGAGCGATGCCCCCAGCTCAGCTCATGACAGTTGCCCGACGGATCGGTGACCTTGATCAGTGCCTGTACACCGCGCTGCTCGATCTCAGCGGCGGAGCCCGGCTGCCATTCGATGCCGGCGGCGTTCAGGTGCTCAAGTGCGGCCTTGAAGGCCGGTTCGTTGGCCAACTCCCAGCCAGAAGCCAGATAACGCGCCTCGCTGCCTTCGACGATCAGCATGCGAAACGGACGCTCGTCCATTTTGACGTACAAGCCACCACCAGGGGCCGCATGCACTTGCATGCCCAGCACGTCTTCGGCGTAACGCTGCCAATGACTGAGGTTTTCGATCTGCGAGACGAAATAGCTCAAACCGCGAATGTCGATCATGCCTGGGTCCTCGTTGGCTGAATGGGCTTTCGTGGCGAGCATTGTGCAAAGCGCCGCCCGCCGCTTCATCGTCCGTTGAGACTAAGCACCCTGTAGGAGCCCGGCTTGCCGGCGAAGGCGTCCGTGAAATCGCC
>NZ_JBFUKU010000108.1:0-17024 GCF_056400685.1 Pseudomonas sp. P5_A12
GCCGCCCAATGTCGAGCGCATGCCCAAACTGATGATCCTCAGTTTGAGTAACACCGGAGTGACACGCTGGCCTGATGGCCTGTTCAAGAAGCGCCRCCCCCGAGGCTTTTTCCTCGACCTGATGGAGAACCCGCTCACGGAACTGCCGGCGGTCGTTCCAGGCTCCGATGATGCACGCATCGTGGCTCGCACGCGCGTGTACGCCGAGCAGCTCTCCGATACCAATCGTCTGGCTTATGAGGAATATCGAAAATCGGTGGGACTGAACCCCGTGCAGCTCTACTACCGTGCCGCCGACAATGCGATCGATGACTGGCCGATGTCGGATGATACCAATTGGTGGAGTCAATTCGTCGCGGGTTTGGGTACATTCCGCAAAGAGGCCTGGCACGACTTGATGGGCGAGCCGGGCTCCAGAGACTTCTTCGCATTGATTGAAAAACTCAAGCGCTCGGCCGACTACCGCGCGGGTGGAGCGCTGCGCGAACAACTCAGCGGGCGCGTCTGGCGCATGATCGAGGCCATGGATCTGGACACCGAGCTGCGCACCGAGCTGTTCGAGATGACCTCCGCCCCCACCACCTGCGCCGATGCTGGTGCCCAGTTGTTCAACAATATGGGAATCAAGGTGCTCACTACCGAAGCCTATGCCCTTTCGACATCGGCCGCGATCCTGGAAAGCAGGCTGGTGACTCTGGCCAAGGGGGCCGCGCGCCTGGCGCGGGTGGATGACATCGCCAATGCCGATGTCCGCAGTCGAGCGGGCAATCCGGATGAAGTCGAGGTGTACCTGGCCTACGAAACCGGCCTGGCCCACCGCCTCGGCCTGCCATGGCAATCCAGCACGATGCTCTATGAGCCGGTGGCTGGCGTGAGCGCAGAGGCCCTCGATACGGCGTTTGACACCGTGATGTCAATGGAGGCCGGCGATGGGCTGGTCAATGAAATGCTCGAACAACCCTTCTGGGAAAAGTACCTGCGTGACACTTATCCCGACGCCTACAGCCGCAATGATCGAATTTACCAGGGCAAACCCGATCTGCTGGATCAGTTGCGCGATGCGCAACGCGCCTGGGCACGCTCCGCCCGATGGCCTGAAATGCGCCGCGCGCCGTTGCGCCGACAGTTGCAGGATCTCGCCGATCAACTTCCCGTACCCCACAGCGTGGTGTTCACCGGCGCCGAGATGAGTGATGGCGTGTACGAGCAACTGCTCAACGACATCGGCTATGACGAAAAGGCGTTAAGCAGGCGCTTGACCCGTGAAGCGCTGAACCAGGCAGGTCAGTAAAAATACAGACTCGTGCCGATGCCAGTCTCGTCGCACAGGCATTGCGGGACTGGCATTACCCGACCTCCGAATCCCAGATGACCGTGACAGTGCCCGAGTAGCTTCGGGCAACGCCCGGTTTGAGCATGTCTTCAACCTGGTCCCGGGCCACTTCGAAATGCAGCGTCCCGGGCTTTCGATCCAGGTAAAAGCCAGGCTGGAACCACTCAGTGCCACTGCCATCGAGCAGCAGCGGGCGTCGATTGACCGGCTGATTCGCCGCATCAGCCAACCCATAGGGCAAGGTAACACTGACGTTGAGCGGCACTGAATGCCCGGCAGTCGGTTCCCGCACCGCGCAGGTATTGCCACTGAGGTACTGGCACTCAAGGTTCATCTTGAAACGACTCGAAGCCGAAATGTTGAACGTCTGATCACGGAACAACCGCGTCGGTTTGCGTCCTTGCGTCAACCAGGCCTGCCAGCCACCTTGCGGCACCAGTTCAACACGGTTGCCTCTGGGCGGGATATCGACTTTCAACGTGTGCTCGACATCGAGGGTGAAGTTGAGGGTAATCAAGTCATCGTCAGGCAGCATGACATCCCCCATATCGAAGTCCTGGTACGGCCCGACGGTATAATTCAGCACGCCCCTGTAGGTTCCCGCCGACATCGCCAGCGGATTGGGTGTGATCAGTTCGTAGGAAAACCCGGTGTTCTCGTAAGCAAAAGCGTGAGACTCGGAAATGTCCTCTTGCGCCTGTTTGGCGCACACACCTGCGTCGGCCGGCACTCTCCAGAAAAACGCGTAGTACCAGGCATGGCCATAACCCACGCCACCGTATTGACAAGGAGGCGGCGCGTACACCCAACCGCTTTGCCAGACACCTTCCGGGAGAGGGTCTTTAATGGTGTACGCCGCGCCGATGCCATTCACCCGCATCCTTACCGTCTCAACCTCGCCAGTATTGTCATGGACGACCGTGACGTCCCGCCACGACGATGGCACCCGGAACATCGGGCCCTGACGTTCGTCATGCAGCGCCAGGATGGGGGCCACGGAATTGAAGCGAATGGGCAATGCGATACTGAAGATACCCGGTCCGCAATATTCAGGATGATCTCTGCAATAACCGCCCAGAGGCGTCGTATTGTCGAAACTGTTCTGCATGGGGCTTGCCGGATCGGGGCGGAACACCGCCGACATTTCGACCGTGACCCCTTGTGCCGACAGTGCAAATGCGGCGCTCAACAGGCCGGTCAATACACGGCCAATCAATTTTCCAGATGAATGCATACGTAGAGAGCTCATTGTCCTTCCTAAAAAATCCTTTTAAAGCGCGGCCCGTTTGACGAAGCGCTAGACATCCGAATCCCAGATCACGGTCACGTTGCCTGAATATCGACGAGCCATGCCGGGGCGCATCATCTCGGCCACCTCCGAGGCAGGCACTTCGAAGTGCAGTGTTCCCGGTTTGCGATCCACATAAATGCCTGGCTGGAACAGCTCCGTACCACTGCCATCAAGCCGCAGAGGCCGACGACTGACCGATTGTCCACTGGCATCGCTCAAGCCATGGGGCAGGCTGACGCTGACGTTCAGGGGGACGCTGTGACCGCTCACGGGGTCTTGCACTGAACAGTTCTGACTGTCCTGGGTGTATTGGCATTCGAGCTGCATTTTGAAACGTGAACTAGCGGAAAGATTGAACGTCTGGTCGCGGAACAAACGCGTCGGTTTACGCCCTTGCGTCAGCCAGGACTGCCAGCCGCCCTGAGGCACCAATTCCACTCGATTGCCGCCTGGGGGGATATCGACCTTGAGGGTGTGCTGAACGTCCAGCGCAAAACTCAAGGACAGCGTTGAACTGCTGGGCAGCATGATGTCGCCCATGTCGAAGTCGCCGTGGGGACCGAGGGTGTAAGTCAGAGTCCCCAGGTATTTGCCCGAAGACATACCCAACGGGTTGGGGGTGACCAGTTCATAAGCAAAGTCGAGATAGCTATAGCGCAGCCATGGAACATTGAACTGTGCCTGTTTTGCACACTCCACCTCAATGGGGGTTTTCCAGAAAAAAGCATACGTCCGGCGGGAAAGGAACCCCATTCCACTGCTTATGCAGGGAGACGGTGCAGTAACCCAGCTACGGCCCCACAGCAAATTATGGGCAGCTCGAGCATCGTCAGCCCCCCCTACCAGGCCGATCACATCGTCGGTCTCATAGTTGGAGCCCACACCCGCAATTCGCACCTTTACAGTCTCCGGTTCTCCGGTTACTTCATGGATGACCGTCAACTCTCGCCATTGCGCCGGCACCCTGATCATTCCCCCCTTGCGTGGGTCACCATGATGGGCCGAGATCGGTCCGCTGGAGTCGAATTGAATCGGCACCCGCAGACTGAACGTTTCAGAGTCCTTGCATATTTGCGGGTAATACTCGCAATAACCACTGAGTGGCGTGTCGTTGGTGAATTTATTGCGTTGCGGATTAGCCGAGTCCGGCTTGAACGAGGCCTCAATCGACACCTGCTCAGCCCAGACTGGTGGAAACCCCATCAAGCACAACACCATCGCACCGGCACACCGTCGCAACCTCTGAAAACGCTTCATCGCTTCAGCCTCATAAAATCGGTATCAAGCACCGGGCAGCACCGCGTTGAAGATCATGTTGACGCTGCCAAAGTAATTGCCGGGCTTGTAAACTCCATCGGCGGGTGGCATCGGTACGATCTCCAGCAACACACGTATGCCGAGGGCTGCATCAGCCATGGAAACCACTTCACTGTTTTCCACTTCGCTCAATTGCTTGCCGTTGAACATCACCCGCAGATCAATGTCATGGGCCTCGGTGCCGTTGGACAGGTACGGTCGCCCTTCAAGTCGCGCCTCAATCGAGCCGGCCTCGTTCTTGACGTCGAAATACTTGCGCAAGCCGCCCAAGGTCGACGCGGTCAGGTTCCAGGGCAGTTGCTGCTCGCGATGGATCCAGGTCGTGTCAGAGGGAATCACGTAGAACGACAGGGTCGGGATCGTGACGAACACTTCGAACTCATGCACTTCCCTGGCCGCAAAGGCCGAATGACTCGCACACCAGACTGCCACCGCCCACAACCCGAAAATCAGTTTCCTGGTCATGGCATCAACCCTTCACGTCGAGTTTTTTGCTGCTTGCACCTTCCACCATCGTGAAGTTGTATTGGCGTCCGGCCTGCTTTTCGAAGGTAAACGTACGGCCGGCGAGAATGTGGTGTTTGGTGGTCGGCTGGCACTCGTGCTCGTTTTTAACCGAGCAGTCCTTGAACTCATCGATCACCACGACCGTGTTGCCGTTGTTGCGGATCCGATACGTGCCCGCACCATTTTCGATCGCGCTGTCAAAGCGTGATTGCTTGGGCCGTACGAAGAAAACCGCGCCGTAACCCGCCAGTACATTGACCCCGGCGGAGAGGGTTTTCTTGTAGTCCTCACGCTCTTCGCTGGAGACAGCGAACTCGTCTTCCTTCTCGGGCACCACCGGTACAAAACGCACGCGGAAATAACGCTCCTTGTCGCGCTCCCCCATGAACAGCAATCGCGTGCCCTGCATGCCATTGGCCGGAACGATCAATCGAGCCGGGCTGGCCATCAAGCCGTCACGGGCGCTGCCATTCGTCTGGGTCTTGAGCGGCACTTCTTCTGATTTGCCGTCGGCATCAAAGAGAATTTCGAGAATGTTGACCTTCACGAATGCAGTGCTGTCGCCGCCATTGAAGACTCGCTTCAGAAAGGTACTTTTGTCGCCGTCCAGATAGTCGTACACCGTGCCGATATTGATGCTCGGTGTTGCCTGTGTTGTCTGGGTGAACAAACAAAATCCAAATAATGCCAACAGACGTTTCATCGTCCCTTACCTCGTTGATTAGTCACGTTCTGCCGGGCCATCAACCCGCCGTTCCAGCCATAAAAGTTGCATCCGCCAAGGTGTCCGGCGTGCAGCGCAAATCACCAATCATCAGCACGTTGTTTTCCGTGCGCCCACGACTGGTGTCGAGGCGGAACTGGCACAACAACTGATCACCGTGACGCACTTCCAGGGTCGGCGAGCCGGCGTTCATTTCCATGGAGAAGAAGCCATCCACTTCACTCACCCCGCGACTGGCGTGATTGATGATGTGGTGACCCTTGAGCGGGTTGCCCTGGGGGTCGATCAGGCGACCGAGCACGGTGAGGGTTCGCATCACCTTGATCTGGCGATAGCCCACGCCGCCCTTGTTCAGGTGATAGCTGGACCGGGCCGGCTGGATGGTCGCGGCGGGGACATGGTTACCTTCGAAATCGAAACTGACGGAGCTGCTTTTGTAGGCGGTGATCGGCACAAAATTGCGCCCCGGCTTGAGTACTGCACTGCCGCCGCTCAAGTCATCGGCACGCAGGGCGATGTCTTCGATATCCGATTCCACATCGATGATCATGCCCGCGCCGTTGCGGTGGTATTGGCTGGTCATGACCACTTTTTGGCCGCCCACCGCCACGGTGCTGTCCAGGTTCAGGCCACCGGTGAAGTCGTTGTTGAAAGAGGAGCGCTGGACAAACCCGTCGCCGTTGACCAGGTCCGATTGCATCGTCCCCATGGTGTTCAACCCCACACCGTAGGTGTCGGTGAGGACCGTGGCCGAGACACTTTGCAGCAGATGATCCTGCAGGTCCTTGCGGTATGAGATCGAAGCATTGTTATCCCGGCCGCCCTCACGCGCGGTCCGCGAGCCGATACTGCCGGAGATCTGTTCACCGGGACCGCCCAAGGCAATGTTGACGCTCAGATCGACACCCCGGTTGCGGTCGTCATCCGAACTGATGCTGCCCGGCCGATCGAACAGTGACAATCGCCAGTTGGCGTCGCTGCCAAACAGCTGGGTACGCTGGGTCCATCCCAGATCCACACCGGTGCCATTGGTGTTGCCTTCACTGTGGGATACCCGCGCATTGACCGAGCTTTTGCTGGTCAGTCGATGGTTGATCGACAACGAAGAGTTGGTGGTTTGCCCGATAAACACATTGGGCTGCCGCACCCGCGTGCCATCGGGAAGGGTGTCATACAGTTTTGTGGTGTCGAGCCAACTGCGGTTATAGCTGGCGACAAGGCTGCCGCTGCCATAAGAGTAGAGCCCCTGCACGTCGAGACCGGTGCCGTAATCTTCGGTCTGGTAGACGTTGGCATACAGGCTGGCGTTATTGACGATGGCCCAGTCGACCGACGTGCCGAGTTGCAGGCTATCGCGAACCTGCCGACCGGTCAGGCCGAGGATCACTCGCGGGTGCAACAGGTAATTGAGCGCGGCACCGGCGGTCATGTCGCCATCGTCGGGTTGATCCCAGTTGCTGAGCAATCCGGATTCACGCCCGGCGAACAGGTTATAGCGCCAGCGTTCGTCGTGGTTGCGCCAGTTGCTGGGTTTGTAGATCAGTTCCTGGGTGCTGGACGTGATCTGGCCGTCTTCGATCAGGCGTACTTCCACTTCGTATATCCCGCCCGGCAGCGGACGAGTATCGAGGGTCTGCAAACCGGCGGGCACCGCTTGGGTATTGATCATCAAACCGTCGCGATATATCTCCACCGACCCTTGCCGATTGGCGGTGACATAAATCGGATAGACCGCCGCTTTCGGGTTGTTGACCGCCAGGCTGTCAGAGCTGCCATACATCACGCCCAAAGCCGTGTCAGGGCTAGTGCCAAAGGTGCGCGGCTGGCGGGACAGGCCCTCGGATGAGGGGGTGAAATAACCCAGGCGCAGGAAATCGCCTTGCAGTTCGCGCTGGGTATAAAGCTCATTCACGGCGTGGTAGATTGTGTTATCTATGCCGCCCAGTCGCGACAGCTGAATGTTGACCGCTTGGGTCCAGTTACCCAGGCTGCTGCTGGCTTCCAGACCGTAGCGCCCGCCGAGGTCCTGACCCTGGCCGCCATTGAGGTTCAACTGGTTGCGCACGATCAACCCGGTGCTGCCACCCTCAGGCAGGTCGTAATAGCGTTGCACCTGATCGTCACGCTCAGCGTTTTGCGTGAGAATCGAGACCAATGAGTTTTCAAGGCTGTAATGCACGGCCAGCAATTGCTCAGGGCATTTGGCCTCGCAGCTGCCGAGAGCCACACCTTGTTTAAGATAGCTCGACCAAATGTCGCGCTCACTGGGTTTGAACTGGCTGTCGCTGACATCCGTGAAGTCAACGAGGGTAATGCGATCATCGCGCGTTAACACGACCATCGCCTCACCGAGAAACTGTTGATCAAGTTCCACGCGCACCGCCAGCGGCACATCAAAGAAGTGCTCTTCAAACTCGGCTGGCAAACCTTTGGCCTGCGCCAGCAGACTTCGAGGCGTATACGCGTTATCTGCTGGCGCAGCCAAAGCGGTTGCGCAAAACAGCAGGGCAAGCGCCGTCGCGATGGGAGTCATCGGGAACATGAACGAAATACTCTGAATATAAGTACGTTAAAACCCGATCGACAGGCAGAAGTTGCCTGTCGACCGGCAAGTGCTATCAAATAAGAATGACTCTTACTTCATAACCGTATTACTGGGTAATACGCGGGATAGCGTCGAATATCACCACCGGGGTGGCGGTGTACAGACCATTCTGGCTGTCGGATGGCTTGGCGGCAGCGATCACCAGGTCAGCCTGCATGCCACCGTTGGACTCGGTGTCACCGACCACTTCCTGCGAAACGCCTGTCAGGGCTTTGCCGTTGAACGTGTAGGTCAGCGGGATGGTGTTGGCACCATTGGACAACGGCTGTGGTCCACCTTCAACGTAAGCGCCGACTGACCCGTTGGTGTGTTGCACATCGTAAGTTGCACGAATCGGAGTCAATGTACCCGCGCCTAGAACATAGGCCATTCTTTCATCTTTACCAAAGTCCGGATTACGTGGTTGAGCGTGGAAAACCTTGCTTGGGATGCTGGCGCTGATGTTGATGGTGGTGCGCGCTTCTTCTGCGGCGAACGCCACCGAAGTGCTCAGTGCCAGGAGGGTCATCGGGACGGCGATTGCAAACTTATTGAACATTGTTGAGTACCTGTCTTTTCAATGGATTGGGCCGAAGAATTCTGAACAAGCCAATACGATTCATCTCGTTCTGGCTCAAATTTCGACGCCAGAGAATGATCGGCCAATCGCCCAAGAAAGTAAGTACGTAAGTTCCGAAGAACATGTAGTAACAATGGCTTTCGAACAACAGGAAAAAAGACAGAAAAACCCAAATTACGCTGTATAGCCCTCAGATAAATACTACACACAGTTCTAGCTGAAAAGACACACAGACGATAAGCCATCAACTTTCCGTAAGATCAATACTACTAACACACTCAAAGACCCATGATAAGTAGAAGAACTTAGAGAATTAGTTTTATTACTCTAAAAAGTGACTTTCTTATCCGTCCAATCCTCGCGTGCTGCTTCCCTTCAGGCCCTCCTCGCCCCTCGACCGTTCGTCCAGCACCCTTGCTTTCGACATAAGATATATCTTAAGTTGTATCTAAACACGACGAGAGATGACGAAAAATGAGAGACCATCATTCCCATCGAGAACACGGCGACAGCCGCGACGGCTTCGAGAAACGCCCAGGTCCCGGCCGTGAACGCGGTGGACGCGGGCCCAGGGTGTTCGCCCCCGGCGACCTCAAACTGCTGTTGTTGGCGCTGATCGCCGAACAACCCTGCCACGGCTATGACCTGATCCGCCAGATCGAAAGCATGTTCGACGGCGCCTACAGCCCCAGCCCCGGTGTGATTTACCCGACCCTGACCTTTCTTGAAGAAAGCGAAATGATCAGCGGCGACGCCGAGGGCGGGAAAAAACGCTACAGCGTCACCGACGCCGGACGTCTGTCGCTGACCGAGCAAGCGATTGCACTGGATGGCGTGCGGATGCGCATCGACGTCAGCAAGCGCTCGCTGCGCGGCCATGACCGCCCGGCCGAGATCCACGAGGCGGTGCATAACCTGCGTCACGCCTTGCAGATGCACCACGGACGCTGGAGCCCGGAAGAAATCCTGCGGGTACGCGACCTGCTCAACAACACCGCCAAAGCCATCGTCGACGGCCCTGCCGTTCAACCCGCTCAGGAGCAAGCCGAATGACTGAAGTGATCGTGCAATCCATTCATCGAGTCATGCATGAGATCAAACGCCGTCGTCTGGAAGTGCTGCGCGTAGTTGACCTCACGCCGCGCATGCGCCGGATTACCTTGGGCGGGCCGCAACTGGCCGGCTTCGTCAGCCTCGGCACCGACGACCACGTCAAACTGCTGTTCCCGCAAAACGCGGCGGAGCAAGCGGCGCTGGAAACGCTGGTATTGGGTGCCGGCAAAGACAACGGGCCGATGCCGGCGATGCGCGATTACACACCGCGTCGCTACGACCTCGACACCCTGGAACTGGACATCGATTTCGTGTTGCACGGCGACGGCCCTGCCTCGACCTGGGCCGAGCAAGCCAGGCCCGGCCAGGTCCTGCACATCGGCGGGCCACGCGGCTCGATGATCGTGCCGGACATGTTCGACAGCTACTTGCTGATCGGCGACGAAACCGCCCTGCCCGCCATCGCCCGTCGCCTTGAAGGTCTGGCAGCTAATCGCCGTGCGCTGGTCATTGTGGAAGTGGAGAACGGTGCCGAACAGCAACGCCTGGAAAGCGCCGCACAGGTCGATGTGATCTGGGTACTGCGCGAAGGGGGCAAGGACAATCTGCTGACCACCGTCAAACAACTGCAAGTGCCGAGCGGCAATCTGTATGCGTGGGTGGCGACCGAGAGCAAGGTGTCGAGGCAGATCCGTCGGGTATTGCTCGATGAGCATGGCTTGAATGAGCAATTCGTCAAAGCGGTCGGTTACTGGCGGCTGGATGACAGCGACGATGAATAACTGAAGCCTGACAACCTTCCTGTGGTGAGGGGCTTGCCATAGCTCAGGTTCACTTTCGGGCTTGCCACCTGTCGAGCCCGATCACCAGCAGCCCAACCGCCACAAACCCCGCCAACAATCCCCCCGCATTCACAAACACCTGTGGATAACCCAGCTTGTCGACATCAATGAACGGATAGGGATAAACCGCCAGCACATGCCCGCGCCACAACACATACGCGAAGTACAGCAGCGGATAAATGACCCACAGGCCAATGTGCCGCAGCCGTAACGTGCCTTTGGGCACACACACCCACCAATACGCCAGGAACAGCAGCGGCGTGATGTCGTGCATCAATTCGTCAGCCAGAAATTGCCAGCCTTGGGGATGCCATAAATGTCGCAACAACACGCTGTACGCCAGCCCCACGACGGCGATGCTCACGGCAATCGCGCTGCTGACCCACGGCTGTAAAAACCAGCGTCGCGCCGCTGACTCGCGGGATGTCCACTCACAGGTCAGTACCGTCGTCACCAGCGTGTTGCTCAGCACCGTGAAGTAACTGAAAAAGCTCACCACCCCGCCTATGAGACTGGCTTGCAGAGTCCAGCGTGAATAGAGAATCAGGTACAGCTGAATGGCCAGTCCCGACCAGCCCAGCAGCGCCGCAACGGCAACAAAACGACGCCTCGCAGCCGAGCCCGGCATGCTCAGACCGGTCGCTTGGTGCGCATCAATTTGACGTACAAGCGCTCGACCTTCTCCCGGGCCCACGGGGTTTTGCGCAGGAACGTCAGGCTCGACTTGATGCTCGGGTCGCTCTTGAAGCAGCGGATATCGATGCGCTCGGCCAGCCCCGACCATTCGTAATGCTCAACCAGGGCGTTGAGGATCTGTTCCAGCGTCACGCCGTGCAGCGGGTTGTTGTTCTGTTCGGTCATGCAGGGCCTTCGAGCGATGTAAGGAGTGGGAAGCCGCGCACCTTAGCCGAGGGTGTGATCGGGTGGAAGCGCTGTGTGCGCTATCTCTTACTGTAGGTGACCTTGCCAAGACTGCCGCCCGGCACTGTTACCGAATCTGAAATGAACCATGTCAGTAAAAGCCCTTTCTCTATTTGTAACAGAACATTATCCTTGCGCCCGCCAAGCTGAAACGCTTCTTCAAACTGCCTCACGCCTGTTGCAATCCGTTTATTTCCTAGAAAAAGACCCTGAATTTCTTCTCTATGCCTTATTTTCAAACTTCGCGAGACAGCGCTGTCTGCATGACTGTTGCCAGTCGAAAAACCCTGAACCTGATCGGAGGGTTCACCGCGCTGGGCTTCGCCACCTGCATCCAGGCGGCTCCCGCCTTCGATAGCGAGTCACCGTGGATGCTCGGCGACTGGAATGGCTCTCGCACCGAACTTGCGGAAAAAGGCTACGACTTCAACATCGATTACACCGGCGAAACGGGCAGCAATCTTCACGGCGGCTACGACCATGATCGCACCGCGCGCTACAGCGACCAGTTCGCCTTCGGCACGCACCTGGACTTGCAGAAAATCCTCGGTTGGGACGACGCCGAATTTCAGCTGACCCTCACCGAGCGTAACGGCAACAACATTAGCAACGACCGGATCAACGATCCGCGTGTGGGCGGCTTTACCTCGGCTCAGGAAGTCTGGGGGCGTGGGCAGACCTGGCGCTTGACGCAAATGTGGTATCAGCAGAAATTCTTCGATCAGCAACTCGACATCAAGGTCGGTCGCTTCGGTGAAGGCGAAGACTTCAACAGCTTCCCCTGCGACTTCCAGAACCTGGCGTTTTGCGGCTCGCAAGTCGGTAACTGGGTCGGCGGCATCTGGTACAACTGGCCGGTCAGCCAGTGGGCGATGCGCGTTAAATATCACCTGACACCGGAGTTGTTTGCGCAGGTCGGCGCCTATGAGCAAAACCCGTCGAACCTGGATCGCGGCAACGGTTTCAAACTCAGCGGCAGCGGCACCCAAGGCGCGATCTTGCCGGTGGAACTGGTGTGGTCGCCGAAGGTTCATGACCTGCCCGGCGAATACCGCGTCGGCTATTATTACAGCAACGCCAATGCCACCGATGTCTACAAGGACAGCAATGGCCAGCCCGCCGCACTCAGTGGCGAGGCGTATCGCAGTGCATCGAGCAAGCACGGCGAGTGGCTGGTTATTCAGCAGCAAGTGACCAGCATCGCCAGCGATCACTCCCGTGGTTTGAACGTGTTTGCCAACGCCACGATGCACGACAAAAAGACCAACGCCATCGACAACTACGTCCAGGCCGGCGTCGTCTACAAAGGCTGGTTCGATGCGCGCGGCAAAGACGACATCGGCTTCGCCCTGGCCCGGGTCCACGTCAACCCGGCCTATCGCAAAAACGCCGAAGCGACCAATCAAGCGCACGCCGTTTTCGACTACGACGACCCGTCGTTCCTGCCGCCGCAAGACACCGAATACAGCGCCGAATTTTATTACGGCGTGCACGTCACGAACTGGCTGACCGTGCGCCCGAATCTGCAATACATCCGCCACCCCGGTGGCGTGGACCAGGTCGATGACGCACTGATTGGCGGGATCAAAATCCAGTCGTCGTTCTAACCGACACCACAAAACCTGTAGGAGCTGGCTTGCCAGCGAAAGCGGTGTGCCAGTCGCCATCTATGCCAACTGATACGCCCTCTTCGCTGGCAAGCCAGCTCCTACAAGGGACCGCATCAACCGAACAGTTTTTATATGAACCATACCCGCACAGGATCGTCATCTACAGTGAACTTGCGCGGGACTACTTGAAACGTCACGGAGAACCACACTATGAGCACTGATGGTGCTTTGAGTCGAAGCCGACTGTTGCCGAGCCTGCTCGGCATCCTGCTTCTGCTAATGGGCCTGGCCATGTTGGCAGGCGGGATCAAGCTGAGCATGCTCGGCGGCTCGCTGTATTACCTGCTGGCCGGTATCGGCCTGACGCTGACCGGCGTGCTGCTGATCCTCGCCCGCCGCGCGGCGCTGGGCCTGTACGCACTGGTGCTGTTCGCCAGCACCGTTTGGGCCTTGTGGGAAGTCGGCCTCGATTGGTGGCAACTGGTGCCGCGTCTGGCGATGTTGTTTGCGCTGGGCCTCGTCATGCTGCTGCCGTGGTTCCGTCGTCCGCTGCTGCGCGAAGGCGCTGCCCCGATCGGCACCGGCGCCTTGAGCGTCGCCGTGGTAGTGGCAGGCGTGGCCGCGTTGGCCAGCCAGTTCACCCACCCCGGTGAAATCAAAGGCCAACTGGACCGCGACAGCGTGCCGGGCATGACCAACACCGCCCCGGCCATGCCCGACGGTGACTGGAACTCCTACGGCCGCAGCGCCCACGGTGATCGTTACTCGCCCCTCGCGCAAATCACTCCGGAAAACGCGCACAAGCTGGTTCCGGCCTGGACCTACCGCACCGGCGACCTCCCGGGCCCGAACGATCCGGGCGAAACCACCGCTGAAAACACCCCGCTGAAAGTCAACGGCATGCTCTATGTGTGCACGCCGCACAGTCAGGTGATCGCGCTCGATCCGGACACCGGCAAGGAAATCTGGCGTTTCGATCCGAAGCTCTCCACGCAAAACGCGGCGAACTTCAAGGGTTGGGCGCACATGACCTGCCGTGGCGTGTCGTATCACGATGACGCCGCCTACGCCTCCGAACAAAGCCCGACCGGCAGCGCCAGCGCCGCCGTTGAGAATGCTTGCCCACGTCGGATCTTCCTGCCGACCGCCGACACCCGTCTGATCGCCCTGAACGCCGACACCGGCAAGATGTGCGAAGACTTCGGTGACAAGGGTCAGGTTGACCTGCGCGCCAACATCGGCGGCTTCACCGCTGGCGGTTACTACTCCACTTCACCACCGGCGGTCACCAAAGACCTGGTGGTGATTGGCGGTCACGTCACCGATAACGTCTCCACTGACGAGCCAAGCGGCGTGATCCGTGCGTTCGACGTGCACACCGGCAAACTGGTGTGGAACTGGGACAGCGGCAAGCCGGACGATACGACGCCGATTGCCGAAGGCCAGACCTACACCCGCAACTCGCCGAACATGTGGTCCATGTTCGCGGTCGATGAAAAACTCGGCATGCTCTACCTGCCGATGGGCAACCAGACCCCGGACCAGTACGGTGGCGGTCGCACCCCTGAATCGGAACTGCACGCCGCGGGCCTGACCGCACTGGACATCGCCACCGGCAAAGTACGCTGGCACTTCCAGTTCACCCACCATGACCTGTGGGACATGGACGTCGGCGGCCAGCCAACCCTGATGGACCTGAAAACCGCTGACGGCGTGAAGCCAGCGGTGCTTGCGTCCACCAAGCAAGGCAGCATCTACGTACTGGACCGCAGCACCGGCAAAGCCATCGTGCCGATCAACGAAGTGCCGGTGCCACAAGGCGCTGTCGCCGGTGATCACACCTCGCCGACCCAACCCAAGTCCGACCTCAACTTCATGCCGCCACCGCTGCAAGAACGCGACATGTGGGGTGTGACGCCGTTCGACCAACTGGTCTGCCGGATCACCTTCAAATCCCTGCGCTACGACGGCCCGTTCACCCCGCCATCGCTGCAAGGCTCGATCGTTTATCCGGGTAACTTCGGCGTGTTCGACTGGGGTGGTATCTCGGTGGATCCAGTGCGTCAGATCCTGTTCGTGAACCCGGACTGGATGGCCTTTAAATCGAAGCTGATCCCGGCCTCGGAAATCGCCGCCCAAGGCCCGCGCAAAAGCGAAACCGAAGGCGTGCAGCCAAACAAAGGCGCGCCGTACGGCGTAGTCCTCGAACCCCTGCTGTCGCCAATGGGCCTGCCGTGCCAGGCACCGGCCTGGGGCTACGTGGCAGCGGTCGACCTGACCACCCACGAAAAAATCTGGATGCACAAGAACGGCACCGTGCGCGACAGCTCACCGGTTCCGATCCCGTTGAGCATGGGCGTGCCAAGCCTCGGCGGCACCTTCACCACCGCCGGTGGCGTCGCGTTCCTCAGCGGCACCCTCGACCAGTACCTGCGCGCCTACGACGTGAAAAACGGCAAGCAGTTGTGGGAAGGCCGCCTGCCCGCCGGCGCGCAAACCACACCGATGACCTACACCGGCAAGGACGGCAAGCAATACGTGCTGGTTGTTGCGGGCGGTCATGGGTCGTTGGGCACCAAGCAGGGTGACTATGTGATTGCTTACAAACTGTCCGAGTAGGTTTTAGCGGCGGTTAATGGAAAGGCGACTCCTGTGAGGGGGTCGCCTTTTTTGTGCCCGCGATCTTCGCCACGCCACTGAACAAACTGTGGGAGCGAGCCTGCTCGCGATAGCGGTGTGTCAGCCAACATTGATGTTGAATGTTAAACAGCCATCGCGAGCAGGCTCGCTCCCACAATTTGATCGAGGCTGGTCTAAAAAAGCTGTGGATGTCCTACAGCCGTGACGGTTTTTGAGGAGGATTCCGACAGGTCCTGTCGGTTGTTGTGTCGGAAGGCCGGGAGATAGGCTTTACCCGTCGCTGCAAATTCAGCGACCGGGCATCGCGGCCCGAGTTAGCTTACTTGGTGCATAATCACCGCCCTCAACCGACTCTCCTTCGTAGTTAGTCGATTGGTTTTATGGTGGCTGTGCGCGGGATACCTTCGGGTATGCCGGGTTTCCAAGTAGCTCGGTCCGCGAACCCGTGCACAGCTGCCACCTTCCATCGCTTCGCGGCGACTAGTGGCAGCTCCATTACTTACTTGGAGCTTCACCATGATCAAAGAAACACCGAATCCCCCGGAAGCCGACGACGTTTCCCCCTACGAATCCATCGATTCCAAAAAATTTCACGACGCTGCCGAACGCGCGCTGAATCACTACCTTAACCCCGCGGCCCTGAAATCACCGCCCACCCGCAAACCCAGCACGATGTTCATGCTCGCACCGGACCTCAAAGACGAAGACCTGCTGGCCCACACCTGTGAATCACTGGCCCAGGCCAGTGTGATGGCCAGCGATTTCGCCGGTTATCTGGAAGGCCCGCATCGCAACACCGCGATGGCCATCCAGCAAATCGTGATGCTCGCCGAACTGGCGGCGAATCGGATGATGGACAACCTCGAACTACCGAAACCCACGCCACACCGATAATCCTCCTGCAAAAGCCAATCCCCCTGTGGGAGCGAGCCTGCTCGCGAAWGCGGTATGACATTCACATTGATGTCGACTGACACACCGCTTTCGCGAGCAGGCTCGCTCCCACATTTGGATCGGGTCCATCTGCCAGAAATTGGTCGGCTGTGAGGCCGCCTTCGCTGGCAAGCCAGTTCCTATAATAGATCGACGTACACCCGCCGCTCTTCACCACTCATCGGGCCGAGCGTTAGCTCGCCTACAGCTTTTGATCTTGCTTTTGATCTACCCGCCCCTTCGGGAGGCTGAGTGGAGGTGTKCATCCGGGGAGTGGCGCGMAGCGCCGTTCGACGCAGTCGAACACGCTGCATGTAGGTCGWMGCGAAGCMGACCGGAGGGCAGTGTCCCCGGATGGATACCGGAGCGAAGGAACGCCGAGCCTTAGCGAGGGGCCGGACGCTCGGGGCGAGCCTTTTTTTGCTTACTTTTTTTTGGCGTTTGCCCTCCGTGTCAGGCTACCTGTCACCCTTGTTGATTGACTCATTCATTCAAGAGGGCGAAGGTGCATAACAATGTCCAATCTAGGCAAACGCTACGACGACGACTTCAAAGATTGGGTCGTCTTGCAAATGATGCCGCCTCTAAATCGCTCAGTGGCAGAACTCGCCATTGCGCTTAATCTCACGCCTCAGTCACTGCGAAACTGGAGACAAATGGCTAGAGATAAAGGTTTGATCGTGCCGGGA
>NZ_JBFUKU010000109.1:0-18405 GCF_056400685.1 Pseudomonas sp. P5_A12
CTGACACACCGCTATCGCGAGCAGGCTCGCTCCCACATGGATTTGTGTTTGTATGAGGATTTTCTGTGCGTTCATTGTTCTGGCGAATTCTGGCCAGCTTCTGGCTGGCCATCGCTCTGGTGGCAGGGCTCTCCATTCTGCTGGGGCACATGCTCAACCAGGATGCATGGATTCTCAGTCGCCATCCGGGCCTCAATACCCTGCCCGAGGAGTGGACGCAAACCTACGAATCCCAGGGCGAAGAAGCCGCTCAGGACATTCTGGAACAGCGTAAACGTCAATATCACATTGACGTTCAGGTGTTGAACGAGAGCGGCGACCCGGTGGTGCGAGGCACCTTCCCTCGTCGCGCGGCGGCGTTTGAAGCTCGGCAGAACAACGATGATCGGCGTCTGCCATGGCGTCGTTTGACGGCGGAGTACACCAGCGAAAAAACCGGCGATACCTACCTGCTGATCTACCGCATCCCGCACCCTGAACTGGATTCATGGCATCGCGAAAGCCTGCTGTGGCCATTGAGTGCGCTGGGCATTGCCTTGGTGGTGCTGACCTTGTTCAGCCTGTTCGTCACGCTGTCGATCACCCGTCCGCTCAGCCGTTTGCGCGGTGCCGTGCATGACCTGGGACAAACCACGTATCAGCAAAATAGCCTGGTGAAGCTGGCCAATCGTCGCGATGAGTTCGGCGTGCTGGCCAACGACTTCAATCGCATGGGCTCGCGCCTGCAAAGCCTGATCGGCAGTCAGCGGCAATTGCTACGTGATGTGTCGCATGAACTGCGCTCTCCACTCGCCCGACTGCGCATCGCACTGGCGTTGGCGGAACGGGCCAACCCAGAGGAACGTGAAAAGCTCTGGCCGCGCCTGACCCGCGAATGCGACCGACTGGAAGCGTTGATCAGCGAAATTCTGGTACTGGCACGGGTCGATGCCGACAACGCCAGCGCCGAAGAAGTATACCTCAACGCTCTGCTTAATACGCTGCAAAAGGACGCGCAATTAGGTTCACCAGAACAGAACGTGCGCCTTGAGGCAGAGCCGCAACTGAACCTCAAAGGCTGGCCGACAATGATCGAGCGTGCCGTCGACAATCTGCTGCGCAACGCTCAGCGCTTTAACCCGGTCGGGCAGTCGATTGAAATGCAGGCCATGCGTCAGGGTGAACGCATTGTGGTCAGCGTGCGAGACCATGGGCCGGGTGTAGATGCCGAGCATTTGCACCAGTTGGGTGAGCCCTTTTATCGAGCACCTGGGCAAACGGCGGCCGGGCATGGCCTGGGCCTGGCTATTGCGCGTCGCGCGGCGGAACGCCATGGCGGGAGTCTGGTGCTGGCCAATCATCCGCAGGGCGGTTTCATTGCCAGTCTGGAATTGCCGTTGGTGCCGGGGGCGGTCGTCCAACCGTAAGTGCGGGGATGATGCAAAAAGCTCGCAGCCTCGTTTCACTCGACAGCTGCTACACAGCTGCTACAGAGTTCCGTGCTTGCCTGGCCAGGCGCTGACGAATTCGGCAAGGTCGACTTTCTCGGCCACCCGCGGTTCTTTCTGCGGTGTGCCGAGGTAAAGGAACGCAATTACCTCTTCCCCTTCCGCCAACCCCAGCCCTTTGGCCACATGCGCCGAATAGGCCAAGTCACCGGTGCGCCACACCGCGCCAATCCCTTGCGCATACGCCGCCAGCAATATCCCGTGCGCCGCGCAGCCCGCTGCCAGCAGTTGTTCGGATTTCGGGTATTTGACGTGATCCTGCACCCGCGCAATCACCACCACCACCAAGGGCGCACGCAGTGGGCCGTTTCGCGCCTTGTCCAACGCCGCTTCCGACACCTCGCTGTCTTGCAGCTTTGCCGCTTCAGCCAGCAACTCGCCCATTTGCTCGCGCGCCGCGCCTTCGACCGTCAGAAAGCGCCAAGGCTGCAAATGGCCATGGTCCGGGGCGCGCATGGCCGCGGCAAACAGCACTTCGCGCTGCGCTGCAGTCGGTGCCGGATCGATGAGTCGTGGAACGGAAACACGGTTGAGCAAAGCGTCGAGAGCCTGCATCGGCCACCTCCTGAAAAAATGTTTGGCTATTCTATCTTCAAGTGCGCAAGCGGCGCCGGTTTACATGCCTCGTCCCGCAGGTAGAATGGCGCCCCTCCCACAACAGCCCGAGCGGATTTCATGGCGTTGCCGACCTTACGGATTATCGGTTTTATCATCGGCATCTTCCTGATCACGCTGGCTATCGCCATGATCGTGCCCATGGCGACCCTGGTGATTTTCGACCGCACCCACGAGCTACCCTCGTTCCTCTGGTCGAGCATGATTACCTTTGTCGCCGGCCTGGCGCTGGTTATCCCTGGTCGTCCCGAACACATACACCTGCGCCCACGGGATATGTACTTGTTGACTGTCAGCAGTTGGCTGGTGGTCTGCATCTTTGCCGCGCTGCCGTTTTTGCTGGCTCAGCACATCAGTTTCACCGATTCGATTTTTGAAAGCATGTCCGGCATCACCGCCACCGGTGCCACGGTGCTCAGCGGCCTGGACAGCATGTCGCCCGGTATTTTGATGTGGCGTTCACTGTTGCACTGGCTCGGCGGCATCGGTTTTATCGGCATGGCGGTAGCGATTCTGCCGCTGCTGCGTATCGGTGGCATGCGCCTGTTCCAGACCGAGTCCTCGGACCGTTCCGAAAAGGTCATGCCACGTTCGCACATGGTGGCGCGTTTGATCGTGGCGGCCTACGTCGGCATCACCATTATCGGTAGCCTGGCGCTCTGGTGGGCGGGGATGAGCCTGTTTGATGCGATCAACCACGCAATGTCCGCCATTTCCACTGGCGGCTTTTCCACTTCGGACCAGTCGATGGCCAAGTGGTCGCAACCGGCGGTGCACTGGGTGGCGATTGTCATCATGATTCTCGGCAGCCTGCCCTTCACCCTGTACGTAGCAACCTTGCGCGGAAATCGTCGGGCGTTGATCAAGGATCAACAGGTTCAGGGGTTGCTCGGCATGCTGCTGGTGACCTGGCTGGTGCTCGGCACCTGGTACTGGTGGACCACCCAACTGCATTGGCTCGAAGCCTTGCGGCATGTGGCGTTTAACGTCACATCGGTGGTCACGACCACTGGTTTCGCGCTGGGGGACTACAGCCTGTGGGGCAATTTCTCACTGATGTTGTTCTTCTACCTGGGCTTTGTCGGCGGTTGCTCCGGCTCGACGGCCGGCGGGATCAAGATTTTCCGCTTCCAGGTCGCCTATATCCTGCTCAAGGCCAACCTTAACCAATTGATTCACCCGCGCGCGGTGATCAAGCAGAAGTACAACGGTCACCGTCTCGACGAAGAAATCGTGCGTTCGATCCTGACTTTTTCGTTCTTCTTTGCCATCACCATCTGCGTCATCGCGCTGCTGCTGTCGCTGCTCGGCGTGGACTGGATGACCGCCCTGACCGGTGCGGCCAGCACCGTGTCGGGCGTCGGGCCGGGGCTGGGTGCGACCATCGGGCCGGCAGGTAACTTTGCCTCGCTGCCGGACGCCGCCAAGTGGATTCTGGCGTGCGGCATGCTACTGGGCCGACTGGAGATCATTACGGTGTTTGTTCTGTGTATTCCTGCTTTCTGGCGACACTGACTTGCGCCGTCGTTGCTGACAGGTGCGCCCGGTACTCACCGGGGGTGGCGTCGAACCAGCGGCGGAACGCGCGGAAGAAATTACTCGGGTCGGCGAACCCCAACAGGTAGGCAATCTCCAGCAAGGTCATGGTCGGCTGAGCAAGGTATTGCTCGGCCAATTCGCGCCGGGTGTCATCGAGCAACACCTGGAAACTGGTGCCCTCTTCCTGCAAGCGTCGCTGCAAGGTGCGTTGCGACAGGTGCAGCGTCAGCGCCACCGCTTCGCGTTTGGGTTCACCCTGAGGCAGAAGACGGCACAACACCTGACGCGCCTTGTGCGTCACGCGGGATTCGGAAAATCGCGCCAGGTACTCGCCAGCAAACCGGTCATGCAACGCTGCCATCGCCTCGTTGGCGGTAGGAAGTGGTGCTTCCATGTCGGCACGTTCGAAGATCAATGCGTCGTATGGTGCGTTGAACACCAACGGCGCATGAAAGGCTTGTTTATAGGGTTCGAGGTCAACGGGCTCGTCACCCTGCACCAACACCTTGCGCGGTTGCAAGGTACGCCCGGTCAACCAGCTGCACAACGCCAGCGCACAGGCCATTGACGCTTCAGCACTTTGCCGGGTCGGTGGCAGGTGGTCGCCGTGGACCGTCAAAATCAACGCATAACCCTCATCCAGCAGGCGGAAACTCAGGTCGGCACTTTCGGYAATGATCCGCTGATAGCGCACCAGTCGCTGAAAGCCTTCGGCCAGTGTCTGGCTGGACATCAACGCGTAACCCGCGACATGGAAGGAGGCCGGCCGCACCACCTTGCCCATGTTCAGGCCGATCGCCGGGTTGCCGGACAGCTCAACCGCGCGCTGCCACAGTCGCGTCATGGAATCCTGGGGGAAACGCGCATCCGGATCATCCAGTGATGCGTAGTCAAGCCCCAGCTGCTTGAACAGAGCCCGGCAATCCAGGCCGTCCATCTCCAGAGCTTTGACAATCCCCATCGCCCAGCTTGCAGAAGTCGTTCGTTCGCTCATGGCCTTTGCTTATTGTTCTCAGTGAGCCGTCTGATGCGGCTGGTTTTCAAAGGATACTAAAGTGGCGCCCATTGTCACTGGCTGATGCCAATGATCACTCTAGACTCAAATAAGCTACCCGACGAACAACTTGCAATCAGAATAATAAACACAGAGATCGCAGTCGTGGAAAACATCAAACGTTTCAACAGCTTTGCTGAGTTCTACCCGTATTACCTCAGCGAACACAGCAACAGCACTTGCCGTCGACTGCACTTTATCGGCACCACACTGGTCATTTTCATTCTGGCCTTGAGCATCGGCAAAGGCGCATGGCTGATGTTATGGGCCCTCCCATTGGCGGGTTACAGCTTCGCCTGGGTCGGGCATTTCTTCTTCGAGAAGAATCGACCTGCCACCTTCCAACACCCTCTTTATAGCCTGCTCGGCGACTTTGTCATGTACCGCGACATGATTCTGGGCCGCGTGCCGTTTTAAGCGCCGTGAACAACAAGAGAGAATAGCCGATGCATGCCAACGCCCGTTTCACCCACATGAAGGATGGGACACAGGAAGACTGGGCGATCATCGCCGCAGACTTCAGTGCCTACGCGAAACAATTGCCGGCGCGGATTGTGGCGCACCTGAAGTTACTGGAGGGCGATTTTGGCGGCTTCCCGGTGGACCGTCTCACCCACTCCCTGCAAACCGCCAGCCGCGCCTGGCGCGATGGCCGTGATGAAGAATATGTGGTCTGCGCGCTGCTGCATGACATCGGCGACACGCTGGGTTCCTACAACCATCCAGACATTGCAGCGGCGATTCTCAAGCCATTTGTCAGCGCTGAAAACCTTTGGATGGTAGAGAAGCACGGGATTTTTCAAGGCTATTACTTTTTCCATTATCTGGGCATGGATCGGCATCTACGTGAGCAGTTCAGCGAACATCCGCAGTATCAGGCGACTATCGAGTTTTGTGCCAAATACGATGCGGCGGCGTTTGACCCGGCGTATGAAAACCTGCCGCTAAGCTTTTTTGAGCCGATGATGGAACGATTGTTTGCGCAGCCGAAGAACTCGATCTACAAGGCGGCGATGGAAGAACATTCGCCCGCTTGATAGATCCAGCGGGACCGCTGCGCGGTCCATCGCGAGCAGGCTCGCTCCCACAGTTGACCGCATTTCTCAAGGCGGACTCGGTCMAATGTGGGAGTGAGCCTGCTCGCGATGAGGCCAGTCCAGTCACCGCAAATTTCAAGCCGGCTCGGCAACTTTCAGTGCTTTCAACTCCGCCTCTCGCGCCTGTGCATCCGCCAGGCGATACAACTCGATCGTCCCGTCCCAATGTTCGATCAGCGCCGTGCACGACTCCACCCAATCCCCGCAATTGAGGTAATCCACCTCGCCCACCTTACGAATCTCGGCATGGTGAATGTGCCCGCACA
This sequence comes from Pseudomonas sp. P5_A12, assembly GCF_056400685.1. Lineage (NCBI taxonomy): Bacteria > Pseudomonadati > Pseudomonadota > Gammaproteobacteria > Pseudomonadales > Pseudomonadaceae > Pseudomonas > Pseudomonas sp. P5_A12. The sequence goes on from NZ_JBFUKU010000109.1 coordinate 6,059, forward strand.
CCACGCCATGCAACTCGCGTTTCACACACTCGTGAGCGATGGCTTCCTCGAAATCGCTGATGAAACTGACCGCGGTTTTCACCTTGTGCTTGAGGTACGCCGACAACGACCAATAGCCGTAACCGTAACGCGCACGCCAGCGGTTGAGCCAGCGGTTGAGGGTCAGGGTGAACTCGTAGGCCGAGTCCCCCAGAAAGGCCAGCCAGCGGTGATACCGGGTGATGACATCGAACTGATCGCCATGGATTACCAGCAGATGACGGCCATCGGCGGTCACGTGCACGGCTTCATCCACCAATTGGATATTGCCCAGAATCAGCCTTGAATATCGACGCAGGAATTCGTCGTGATTGCCGGTCACGTAGATGACTTCAGCGCCGCGCTTGCTCATGGTCAGCAAACGGCGGATCACATTGGTGTGCGCCTGAGGCCAGTACATGCCACCGCGCAGCTTCCAGCCATCGATGATGTCGCCCACCAGGTAAATCTTGTCCGCGTGGTAGCCCTTGAGAAACTGCGACAGGTGCTCGGCCTGGCAATCTCGAGTACCCAGGTGCACATCAGAAATCCACAAAGTCCGCACACGTTGCTTACGACTGGGTTTGGCGAGCTCGGCGCTGGTCATGGGCAACCCTCCGCGATGGTTTTTCCAAGCGTGCGCCGGTCGGGTTAATTGACCATGACCGTATTGAGTCATTCCTGTGACAACCACGGGCCGGTGTAGACTTGGCGCCATCTTGCCCAGGAGAACGGTGATGCGACCGATCCTCACACTACGCCTGTACACCGACGACCTGATCGTCCACAGCCACGACCACGCCCAACTGGTGTTCGGCTTGTCGGGTGCGTTGGACTTCGAAGTCGATGGGCATGGCAGTCAGGTGGTGCAGCAGAGTTTTGTGGTGGTGCCGTCCGGTTTCCATCATGCCTGCGGCAGCAGCAATGGCAGCCGTTGCCTGGTGCTCGATGTACCGAGCGATCAATGGGTGTCACAGTCGCTAGGTGAGCATGCCGAGGCCAGTCGCCGTCTGCTCGACAACGCCGGGCGCTTGCCGCTGGATGCCGGGCAAAGCCAATTGGTCAGTTGGCTGGCGGGCAGTCAGGTCAACGATCCGCTGATCGCGCAACAGGGCGCGGTGTTGTTATTGGCCAGCCTCAATAACGCCAAGCCGGCCAGCGTCGGGGGGCGCCGCCTGCCGTATGCGGCTTTGAATGCGCACATCGACCAATACGCGGCCTATCCGCTGCAAGTGGCGGATCTGGCCCGCGTGGCCGGGTTGTCCAATGCCCGGTTGCACGCACGCTTTGTCGCAGAGTGCGGGCAGACACCGATGGACTACATCCGCAGTCGGCGGCTGCATATCGCGGTGGGAATGCTGCGGGATTCGCCATTGCCTATCGGCGAGATTGCCAGTCAGGTCGGTTACAGCTCCCAGAGTGCCTTCGCCGCTGCGGTGTTGCGCGAGTTTGGCGCCTCCCCCGGCAAACTGCGGCGCGAGGCTGGCGACAAATGAGGCGAGTCTGACGACAGACACAGCGAGACTTGCGCGATTAAATGTAGCAGCTGGCGAAGCCTGCGTCCGRCTGCGGAGCGGTCGCAATCGGGACAAATGCGATTTGCCTGATGCACCGCGTTTTCAGGTTTTACGACTGCTTCGCAGCCGGACGCAGGCTTCGCCAGCTGCTACAGGTCGGCGTTGTCTGTCGGTTTGGTTTACTCGTTTATCAAGGATTGCAATGACTCCCCGTACCGCCCTTGGCGCCCTGCATATCGGCGCATTGATGTTTGGCCTGACCGGTGTGTTCGGCAAACTCGCCGCCGCATCCCCCGCTGTCATCGTCTTTGGCCGTGCCGCATTTGCGGTCCTGGCATTGGCGGTTTTTGCGCGCTTCGCCAGCAACACCCGTTGGCGCACGCTTGAAGCCGTGGACTGGCGCCGTCTGCTGCTCGGCGGATTGCTGTTGGCCGGGCACTGGGTGAGTTTCTTTATTGCGGTGAAGGTGGCCGGTGTGGCGRTTGCGACCCTGGGCTTTGCCAGCTTCCCGGCGTTTACCGTGATCCTCGAAGGGCTGATTTTCCGCGAGCGGATTCGCGCCAATGAAATCCTGCTGGTCGTGCTAGTGAGTGTCGGGCTGGTGCTGGTCACGCCCGACTTCGATCTGGCGAGTGGCGCCACCACGGGCCTGCTCTGGGCTGTCGGTTCCGGGTTGTTGTTTGCCCTACTGTCGCTGACCAATAGGGCCAGCTCCGGACGAATCCCGCCGGTGCAGGCCGCGCTGTGTCAAAACGTGGTGGTCGCGTTGTGCCTGTTGCCTGTGGCGGCACCGCAGTTGAGCGACGTGCGTGGCCTCGACTGGCTGTGGATCGGTCTGCTCGGTGTGTTCTGCACCGGCGTCGCACACAGCCTGTTCGTCGCCAGTCTGGCGGTGATCAAGGCCCGTACCGCCGCGGTGGTGTTCGCCCTCGAACCGGTTTACGGGATCACCGTGGCCTGGCTGTTGTTCGATGAAAACCCGACGCTGCGGATGTTGATCGGCGGCGCGATTATCATCGTTGCGATTGTGGTCTCCAGCAGGCTATCCGGCGGTTCCAGTAAAAAGGCCGTGGCGGCTGAAGCGGCGTCTCACTGAGTGCGGTCGTTGTGGCCCAGGTCGCGGTCCGGATCGATCTGATCGCGGACCCGCTGCTTGAGCACCTTGGCCTCGGGGAAACCGCCATCGGCCTTGCGTTCCCAGAGCTGCACGTCGTCACAAAAAATATGGAACACCCCACCCGTGCCGGGCACCAGCGACACTTTGCCCAAGTCGTCACCAAAGGTGCTGAGCAGCTCCTGGGCCAACCAGGCGGCACGCAATAGCCATTGGCATTGCGTGCAGTAGGTGATGACGATTTCCGGTTTGTGCGCGGTCATGAAGACTCCTTCAGTTTCAAATCAAGCGGTTCAAGTTCCAGTGATTGGCCGGCATTGTTGAATTCGTCGAGGAAGCCGTCCTCCAGAGACGGCGAACTCTCGAAAGGGCTGACCAGGTCCCAACCTGAATCCATCGACACATCATCCAGGTTCAACTGGAACTCGTCGTTGGACACCGCGTTCACAGGCACGACAATCAAAGGTGTGGCACTGTGCAGTTTCGGTTGGCTGGCGCGCAAGTCCTGAAGTTTTGGTGGGTCGAACCCGGCGTCTCGCCGGCTTATCTCCTGTGTTGCGCAGGCTGGATCAAGCATCGGCTCCGGTGCCGTTGGCAAATCGGGGCAAGCCTCAGGCAATGCAAGGTCCTGCTGGCGTCGACGACGAAGGAATAACCCCAGCAGTGCCAAAGCCACCAGCGCCAGCAGCCCGGTGATCAACAACCCGTTGCTGGCTTGCAGCTCCTCGACAGCGACGGGCGCAGCGGGCTCGGTGGCCGTCGGCTTGAGTTCAGCCAATCGGTTTTGTAGCTCGGTCATCTGCTTTTTCTGGCCGACGATCTGCTCGTCCTGGCCCATAAGCTTCGCATTCAACTCATCGACGGTTTTTTGCAGTTGCTGGTTTTGCAGCACACTGGCAGCCAATTGTTCGGCAACAACGGGATCACTCACTGGGGCGGTGGCGGGTTGAACCGCGACCGGCGTCGAGGCGGGCTCCTTGATGGAGTTTGATGACACCTTGGCCGGCTGAACGTCCGRAAAGGCAGAAGGCTGAGACTCGACGACTGGCTCATCAGTGACGGGATCGACCGCCTCCGCATCAACGTCGGGTGGATCAATCAGAACCGTGTATTCGCGCAGCACACGCCCGTTGGGCTGATTGAGCTGCACCACGAATTCCAGAAAGGGTTCCTTGACCGCTTTGCTGGAGGTCACCCGGATCACACTTCGGTTGCCGCGCAGGACAGGAGTGAACTTCAGATTGTTGAGGAACGACACCCGCTCGACGCCAGCGCGGCTGAATTCATCCGCCGTCGCCAGGCTGACGGACAACTCGCCCTCCTCCAGGCCACCGACATCCACCAGGGCGATGTCGGCACTCAGCGGCTGATTCAGCGCAGAGTGGAGTGTGATCTCACTCAGTCCCAACGCGGGCGCCAACGCCGAGTACGTGACAGCGCCACCCACCAAAAGCAACCTCGCACCACCCTGCAAAACCAATCGCCAACTCTCAAACATGAGCATCCCTTAACGACAGAACCAACCTATGCGTGTTCGCACGTCCGTTACGAACACGTTATTGCCAAGTAGTTCTTTATAGTCTGCCCAACGGGATATCCGGGAAGTCCGGCGAGTGGTTATGCCTCAAGATTTTTCAAGGTTGGCCAGAATGTGCCCGTGAACCCGCATACAGACCTGTAGATCGGCCTCATCGACGCCTGCGAAGAGTTCGCGGCGCAATTGCGTGGCAATGGTTTCAATTTGTTCGATCAGGGGAAGAGCCGGCGTGCAGAGGACAATTTTTTTGGCCCGGCGATCCTCAAGCACAGCCTGGCGCTGGACCAGGCCCTGGGACTCCAGACTATCGAGCAAACGGGCCAGGGTCGGCCCTTCGACACCCACGCTTTGTGCCAGCTCACGTTGGGTGGGCGCTTGGTCGAAACGTGCCAGGTGCAGCAGCACCAGCCAGCGTGCCTGGGACAGGCCCAAGCCGGCGAGACGACGGTCCAGTTCGGCACGCCAGCCACGGGACATATGGGCCAGTTGCATGCCAAAGCGGTGTTGATCGGTTAACGGCATAAAACACTCATGATCAGACTGAAATAAGTAAAACCTAATTATTAGTCAGCTAAGCATGACCTTAAGCCTGAGGCAAGGTTTGGTCTGTAGTGAATCGTTACATCAACCTACAAGACCGCTTAAACCTCAAACTCGGATTGCAGGGCGGCACGCACGCAATACAAAACGCCTTCCGGCACGCGCCCGGCAAACAGCGCGGCAATTTCCGAAACTGCCGGCAACTCGCCTTCGCCGTCAAGGAACGCATCCTGGACTTCGCCCATCAACTCTTCAGGCAGATCCAGCGCCTGCTCCAGCGACAGCTGCTGCTTGCCAATCGCTTCGGCGAGCATGGTGTAGACGTTCTTTTCCGAGCATTGCAGTTGACCGGCGATTTGCAGCGGTGTCATGCCGGCACGGGCCAGGGTGATCAGTTCGTGGCGCACGTCAGCCACAACTTTCGGCGCCTCGCCCTGACCGCCAAGCACCTCGAGGAAGGCCGCGCCGTAACGCTCGAGCTTGCGCGCGCCGACGCCGCTGACGGTGGCCATTTCCGACAACGAAGTCGGTTGGCTGCGGAGCATTTCCAACAACGTCGAGTCGGGGAAGATGACATACGGCGGCACGCCATGTTCTTCGGCGAGTTTGCGCCGCAAGGCACGTAGCGCCTCCCACTGTTCGCGTTCTTCGCCCCGCACCAGTTGGCTCGCCTGGCTCTTGCTGCTTTTGGCGGTGGTTTGCGGCTTGAGGTCGCGGCGCAGTTCCAGGGTCACTTCGCCCTTAAGCAGCGGCCGGCAGGTGTCGCTCAGGCGCAGACCGCCGTAGCCTTCCAGATCGATGTCGGCCAGGCCACGGGCAACCAGCTGTCGGAACAGGGAGCGCCATTCACTCTCGCCCATCGCTTTGCCGACACCAAACACTGAAAGATGCTGATGACCAATGCTGCGGATCTTTTCGTTGTCCTTGCCGAGCAACACGTCGACCAAATGCCCCACGCCATAACGCTGGCCGGTGCGGTAAATCGCCGAGAGTGCCTGACGGGCCGGCTCGGTGGCGTCCCAGGTCTGCACGCCGTCGACACAGTTGTCGCAATGGCCGCACGGCTCGGGCATGTCTTCGTCGAAATAGGCCAGCAGTGTCTGGCGACGGCAGCGGGTTTCTTCGCAGAGCGAGAGCATGGCATCGAGTTTGTGTTGCTCCAGGCGCTTGTGGCGCTCGTCGCCTTCGGAGTTCTGCAACATTTGCTTGAGCATCACCACGTCTTGCAGGCCGTAGGCCATCCAGGCATCTGCCGGCAGACCGTCACGCCCGCCGCGACCGGTTTCCTGGTAGTAAGCCTCCAGGGATTTCGGCAAATCGAGGTGAGCGACAAACCGCACGTTGGGCTTGTCGATGCCCATGCCGAACGCCACGGTGGCGACCATGATCAGGCCTTCCTCGTTGAGGAAGCGCTTCTGGTGGTGGGCCCGGGTTTCGTTGGGCAAACCGGCGTGATATGGCAGCGCCGGGAAGCCTTGCTCGCTGAGGAATACCGCGACTTCGTCGACTTTCTTGCGCGACAGGCAGTAAACAATGCCGGCATCACTGCGCCGCTCGGCCAGGAACGCCAGCAACTGTTTGCGCGGCTGCTCCTTGGGCACGATGCGGTAGAAAATGTTCGGGCGGTCGAAGCTCGACAGAAAGCGTTCAGCGTCCTGTAGATGCAGACGGTCGACGATTTCTTCGCGGGTGCGCTTGTCGGCAGTGGCGGTCAGGGCGATGCGCGGGACATTGGGGAACAATTCCGCCAATTGCCCCAGTTGCAGGTATTCGCGACGGAAGTCATGACCCCATTGTGATACGCAGTGCGCTTCGTCGATGGCGAACAGGGCAATTTCAAGGCTTTGCAGGAAGGCCAGCATGCGCGGCTGGACCAGACGCTCGGGCGCCAGGTACAGCATCTTCACTTCGCCGCGTTTGATGCGGGCCGCCAGGTCGCGCTGTTGTTCGGCGCTCAGCGTGGAGTTCAATGCAGCGGCAGCGACGCCCAGCTCTTCGAGAGTGGCGACCTGGTCGTCCATCAACGCGATCAGCGGCGACACCACCACCGCCAGGCCTTCACGCAACAGCGCCGGCACCTGGAAGCACAAGGATTTGCCACCACCGGTAGGCATCAGCACCAGGGCGTCGCCGCCACTGGCCACGCGCTCAATGATTGCACCCTGACGGCCACGAAAACTGTCGTAGCCGAAGATGTCCTTGAGGACGCGTTGAGCCTGTTCGAGCATAAAAACTCCAAAAATCACAAAAACATCCCTGCAAGGCTGGTTCAGAACCACGCACGCTGCACCGACAAATCGTAAGTGCGCATTGCATGACACTGCACATTTCAGCCGCGACGCCAGCAGGGCATCACAAAACGCGCGAGTATACCCGAGCCCTCCCTTGCACAGGGCACCGCTGATAAGACACATGAAACCAATGCACTGCAGAACCCTGTGGGAGCGAGACCGGCTTGCCGGCGATGGCGGCGTCACATTCAACATCAATGTTGACTGACCCACCGCATTAGCGAGCAGGCTCGTTCCCACAGGGAATCAGGTGCATATATGCCGTGCGGCTGGCCTGAGCGCTCAAGAAGGCCTAGAATTCCCGCATCGAACATTCCCCAAGGTAGCCCTTTAATGTCCTTCGCTGAGCAACTAACCCGTTTGCAAGTCTTCCTCGACGCCGACGAACTGCATGACGAGGCGCTGGACTACGTGGCCGCCCACGGCTACCTCACTGCGCTGTCAATCTGTTCCGAAACCGTTCCTGACCGTGAATGGATCGACGCCCTCTTCGCCGAAGAGCCGCACTACGCCGACGACACCGAGCGTGAAGCCATCGAATCCACCCTGCTGGCCCTCAAGGCTCACATCGCCCGCCAACTGGCGTCCGACGAAGAGTTCGAGCTGCCATGCGACCTCGACCTGGGCGAAGAGCCGGATGATTCCGACCTGCGCGGCTGGTGCATTGGCTTCATGGAAGGCGTGTTCCTGCGCGAAGAAGCCTGGTTTGAAACTGCCGAAGATGAAGTCAGCGAAATGCTGCTGCCGATCATGGTCGGTTCGGGTCTGTTCGACGAACAGCCTGAGTTCGAAGACATCGCCAAAGACGCCAATCTGATGGACGACATGATCGTGCAGATCCCGGAAGCCCTGACCGCACTGTACCTGCTGTGCCAGGCGCCAGACGAAAAACCGGCGATCCTCAAGCCACGTCACCACTAAGGCTTTGCCTATGGACAACCCCATAGGCAACCGCTCCCTGATGTTGCGTTACGTGCTGCTGGCCATCGGCTGGCTGAGCGTAGCGCTAGGGGTGATCGGGATTTTTCTGCCGGTATTGCCCACCACGCCTTTCCTGTTGCTGGCCGCCGCGTGCTTTGCCCGCAGTTCGCCGCGTTTCTATCAGTGGCTGGTGGGGCATCCACGGTTGGGCCCGTGGATTCGCGACTACCTCGACGGCAACGGCATCCCGCTCAAGGGCAAGATCTACGCCATCGGTTTGATGTGGGCGAGCATTCTGCTCTCCTGCTATCTGGTGCCCCTGCCGTGGGCGCGCGGGTTCATGCTGACCAGTGCGGTTCTGGTCACGCTCTATATCCTCAAGCAAAAAACCCTGCACAAGCCCTGACCCGGCAATTTGTCCTCCCTCGCTGAATACACCGCCTAGACTTCAGACATCTTCACGCGAGTTGTCACATGTCCCGTCGTCCGTGTAGTCCAGGATGGTCAACGCTCCGACTTCGCTCGTCGGATGGCTGCTGCTGGCCGGTTTCCTGCTGACGGGAATGGGCTGTGCCCTGGCCGACTGGGACTTTGCGCAAATCCTGCAAAACGCCGAAAAGCGCTACGGCCCCCTCGGCCCCGCCAAGGGAAAATCTCGGCCCGGAGTCAAATGCTCAAAAGCGAACTCAAGCAGCCCGAGCGCGAGCAACTGAATGCGGTCAATCGCTTCTTCAATCAGCAGTTGGATTTTCAGGACGACACGCGCATCTGGCGTCAGACCGATTACTGGGCCACGCCAGAAAAATCGCTGATCAAGGGCGCCGGCGACAGCAAAAAACTGTCGCGCTGGCAAGACGTGTTGAAAAAGATGCAAGCCGAAAGGTTCTTCGTGGGCGAAGGCTAGTCGCCACCGCAAGGAGCGTTTTATGTCACTGCGCAAACAGTTGTTTCTCGCCATTTGCCTGTTCCTGCTGGTGGCCTTCAGCGGCAGTTTTTTTGTCAACCTGGAAAGCTCCCGCGAACAAATGCTCGGCCAGTTGCGCTCCCATGCCCAAGACGCCGCCACCGCGCTCGGTGTGTCGCTGACCGCACAGATCGATGACCCGGCCATGGTTGAACTGATGGTCAGTTCGATTTATGACAGAGGTTATTTCAGCAGCATCCGCGTCGTCAGCATTGTCGATGAGCAGGTGTTGGTGGAACGCAGAGCCCCCGCGAAAATCGAAGGCGTTCCAGGCTGGTTCGTCAAGCTCGTCAACCTGCGCCCGGAGGGTGGAAACGCGCTGATCATGCGCGGCTGGGACCAGGTGGCGCGGGTCRAAGTGATGAGCAATCCGCAATTCGCCCTGACCAAACTCTGGGACAGCACCGTCGGCAGCCTGATCTGGTTGTTGATCTGCGGATTACTCAGCGCGGTATTCGGCGGTTGGCTGTTACGCCGCCAATTGCGTCCGCTCGACAAGATGGTCAAACAGGCCGAAGCCATCAGTAAACGCGAATTCTTGACCCTGCCGAAACTGCCGCGCACACCTGAATTGAAACGTGTGGTGCTGGCGATGAACCAGATGGTGGAAAAACTCAAAACACTGTTCGCCGAAGAAGCCACCCGCAGTGAAAAACTGCGCATCGAGGCCTATCAGGACAGCCTCACCGGCCTGGCCAACCGGCGCTTGCTGGATGAACAACTGGCCGATCACCTGCTGGTCAGCGAACAGAGCAGCGCCGGCCATTTGCTGATGTTGCGCATCAACGACCTGGTTGGCCTCAACCAGCGTCTGGGTGGCCAGCGTACCGATGAGCTGATCAGTGCTGTCGGCGAGCTGCTCAAGCGCCTGACGCAACCGCCGGAACGGCGCACCTGGCTGGCAGCGCGCAATCGCGGCGGTGAATTCAGCCTGCTGACGCCGGGATTGGACAGTACCGACGCCGYGCGCCTCGCTTCGGAAATCAGCGCCACCCTGGAAAACCTGCACCTGACCGATGCCAGCGATTGCATACCGGTGGCGCACCTGGGCATCGTCGCCTATCACCCCGGCGAACCGGCCAGCGACGTACTGCTGCGCCTCGATCAGGCGTTGACGCAAGCCCAGCAACACCCCGAGCGGCCGTGGGTCCATCTGGCCGATACCGACACCGCCATCAACCACTCCCAACATGACTGGCGCAGCTGGATCGACGATGCCCTGACCCACGGCAAACTGCAGCTGTACTTCCAACCCGTCGTGCAATGCGCCGACTCCAGCCAAGTGCTGCACCACAAAGTCCTCGCGCGCCTGCTCGACCCGAGCGGTGAAGCCATTGCCGCCGGGCATTTCCTGCCGTGGATCGAGCGTCTCGGCTGGTCCGCGCGGTTCGACCTGGCGATGCTCGAAGCGACCCTCGACTATCTCGTCGTCAACCGCTGGCCCCTGGCGTTGAGCCTGTCCGGCAGCAGCCTGCGCGACCCGGCGCAGCTGCGAGAAATCATCGACTTGCTCGACTCACTGCCGGACCTGGCACCGCTGCTGACCCTGGAAATCGACGAACGCCACCTGCCGCCCCCCGAAGAACTACAACACCTGAGCCACAGCTTGCTCAACACCGGTTACCGCATCGGCTTGCAGCATTTCGGCGGCAGCTTCAGCCAGATCGGCAATTTGACGCAGCTGGGACTGGCCTATCTGAAAATCGATGGCGCGTACATCCGCAGCATTGATGTGCAGCCTGACAAGCGACTGTTTATCGATGCGATTTTTCGGACGACCAACAGCATTGATTTGCCGTTGATTGCAGAGATGGTGGAGACACAGGGGGAGTTGGAAGTGATTCGCGAGTTGGGGTTGTTTGGGGTGATGGGGCGGTTGATCGGGCCGCCGGAGCCGATGTAGCCGGACACAATAAACATCGTTGTTTAAAAGACATCTCCAGACACTGACTCAGGCTACACATCCTTGCGTCACTGCCTACGACTGCGCCAGAATCCGCCGGCTTGTGCGCTTTGACCCTGATCTTTATCGTTTCCGCATCGCTGCCAATCAGCGATCGGGTTTAGCGACTCGAACAGGTATAAGCGCAAAACTCCAGTCTTACTGCAGGCAAATTTCTGCGGTTTCGATATGGCGGCTGTGCGCGGGAGACCCTCGGGTCTGCCGGGTCTTATACCTCTCGGTTCGCTAACCTGCGTACAGCCGCCACCCTTACTTGTTTAGCGACAGGTTCTGGTGGCTCCAACAGGTATAAGGAGCTTCACCATGTTCAAAATCACACCCAACCCGCCCGAAACCGACGACGTTTCCCCGTACGAATCCACCGATTCCAAAAAGCTCAACAACGCTGCCGACCGCGCCCTCGATTACTACCTCAAACCGGTCATTCCCAAAGACACGCCGCGTAAACCCAGCACCATCTACTTCGTCGGGCCCGACACCGATAACGAAACCCTGCTAGTCAACGCCTGTGAGACGTTGGCGTCAGCGAGTGTGATGTTGAGCGATTTCGCGGGGCAACTGAATGGTCCGCAGCGCCACACCCTGCTGGGCATTCAACACTCCGTCATGCTGGGTGAATTGGCGGTGAATCGGATGCTAGATAACTTTGATCCGCAAAACGCTTAAAGTACTGATTGTTCCCACGATCGCGTGGGAACAATCATTTCGGCCCATGATTACGCTGGAAGGTCTCCTCCCCCATCGCCGCAATCTGCCCCTCGATCAATGCCTTGAACGGTTTCAACAACGGTTCAAAGGTGTTCGGTGCTTCCAGCGTTTGCAGCGCCTGCACAATCGCCTCCACCGTCGACAACGCCCCCGGCCCCGGTGCCTTGCGCAATCGATATTGCGATACCCCACCGTCCGCCAAGGTCACCCGTGGCAACGCTGCCAGCAGTGGATTGAGGTGCAGCATCTTGCGCGCCTTGCGCCAGGTGCCGTCCGGAACGACCAGCAACAGCGGCACGTCAGTCGCCGTATAGGTTTGCATCGGCTGCGCGTCTTCGCCTGGAAACAACAACCGCGCCTGGTACCCCGGTTGATTCAACAGCGCCGGCAAATCCTCGAACACCTCTCCGACGATCAGCTCGGCGTTCTTCAAGCCCAACGCAGCCAACCGCGCCGTGTTCAGTGCGTGATTGACTTCGCTCGGGTGTTGCAACAACAGCACTCGGGTGCGGCTATCGAGGCTCGGAATCAGTGGGCACAAACAATGGGTTTGCGGGCGCAGGCAACGGGGACACTGGAGTCTGGACATGGGTCAAACCTGATTCAGTTGTGCTTTGAGCAAATCGCGAAAGGTCTGGATCAGCGGTTCGCGACTGCGGCCACGGCGCACGATCATCGAGAACGGCGCCTGATATCCAAAGGTCGCCGGCAGCAACACTCGCAAATCGCCCTTGTCCGCCCAGGCCTGAGCGTAGTGCTCCGGCAGGTAACCGA
>NZ_JBFUKU010000110.1:0-16900 GCF_056400685.1 Pseudomonas sp. P5_A12
GGTCATGCAGATTTTCAACGCGCTGAAATAGAACTGGCCGGTCATGCAGATTTTCAAAGCGCTGAAAGAGAACTGGCCGAACCCGCCGTACGACTACATCGACGTATATTGATCGCTGTTCATATTCAGTCACCATTTAGTGATGAAGGGCAGGGCAGTGCTCAGGCAAACTTGGCGCCTGTCCGGATCGAGGGCGGGGTGGTGGCATTTACCTCGAAACCTGGCGCCGCCATGGTGGTCGCACGATCTCAGCCAATTATTTAAGGAGGCTTCATGCCTTGGAAGCTCGCGTCATTGGGTACTTTGTTTGCCGTCAGTTTGCTGGYAGGTTGCAGCAGTACGTCATCCGAGTCGGCAACAGACCCTGTAACGACGACTGACACGGGACATAGCCGCTGTGAGGCAAAAGCTTCGGAATTCACCCTTGGCAAAGCAGCTTCGCCCGAGCTATTGGAGCAGGCGCGCACTCGCGCAGGCGCACAAAACGCACGGTTCCTGTCGCCCAATGACATGGTGACGCTGGAATACCGCTCTGATCGCTTGAATCTGCACACCGATGCCAGTCGGGTTGTCACCCGCGTCAACTGCGGCTGATCATGCCAGGCTTTTGTTTCACCCATAAAAAACCCCGTCGCATGGACGGGGTTTTTTTAGTGCGCCAGAAACTTACTCTGGGCGAACTTGTGCAGCTTGCATACCCTTTTGGCCTTTCTCAGCCACGAAGGAAACAGTCTGGCCTTCTTTCAGGCTTTTGAAACCGTCGCTTTCGATAGCTTTGAAGTGTAYGAACAGGTCGTCACCGCCACCTTGAGGAGTGATGAAGCCGAAGCCTTTTTCATCGTTGAACCATTTAACGGTGCCGGTTTGGCGATTAGACATGGTGTATCTCCAAGAAACATATATTTTCAGTAGTGCTGTGCTGCTCAGGCCAACTGGGCACACCGGAGTATCATAGTCGAAATGTTCGCTTTGGGAGCCCCCCGGAGGCGCTGTTTGCCTTGCTGTCGAGCGTTCTTTACTGCTTCAAGTGGCTGGAAGCCCCGTTTTTAAAGGCTTTCAGCCGAAAGAAAAGACGAAAAAAAAGCTGTAAAACCTTCAAAAAATGTCTGACAAAGCGACATTCGGCTTGTTTTTTCGGTCGTTGCAGGTGAAAAAATGAATGCGAGACGCTTATTTCTTCGCCCCGGTATCGACCCTGCAAGTGGCGATTTTCTGCATCGCCTGATTCCCCAGCTCTGGACTCGCAGAGCCGTTCATCAATGCCTGAAGGTCTTTGGCAGGATATGATTTGAGCTGATCGGCGCCGCAACCACAGACGGCTTTTGCCTTCGCATCACCAATCTTTTGCGCCGCAGCAGGGACGCATTGCGCCATGTATTTCTCGCGCTCCCCCTTTGGCCAATCGGCATGGGCGGCCAATGGCAGCAGCAGAACGATGGGGGCGACTACGGCGAACAAACGGTTCAGACGCATGCTGGGATGCTCCTTGTGGGTCAATGACGTGTTATCTGAGGGGCGAAGCGGTGTTCAAGTTCAGCACTCTGGCATAAAAATGCCCGATTTGCCCCCGTACAAAGTCTGCTTGCGTCGACGACCGGTCATCTGTGCTAGCATGCCCCGCTCGGGCGTTTGCAAGCTCCGGATGACCTTCAGTCCCGGTGGCGGCAACCGCGCGAATAACCCTGATTTGAATCCCAGTCACTCTGGTTCGGTTTTCCGGTTGGCCGCAAGGCTCCTGCCGCTGTAAGGCAGGCGTTCGTCATTGAATGGCCTGGATCGGATCTTGTACTGGCTCATCCCAACCCACGTGACCTTTGGTAGGGGTCACCACTAGGAGAGGAGGCGCCATGCCAACTATTACTCTTCCAGACGGCAGTCAACGTTCATTCGATCACCCGGTTTCCGTAGCCGAGGTCGCCGCATCCATTGGTGCAGGTCTGGCCAAAGCCACCGTGGCCGGCAAGGTCAATGGCAAGCTGGTCGACGCCAGCGACACCATCGACAGCGATTCCACGCTGCAAATCATTACGCCAAAGGATGAAGAGGGGCTGGAGATTATTCGCCACTCTTGCGCCCACCTGGTTGGCCACGCGGTCAAGCAGTTGTACCCGACTGCCAAAATGGTGATCGGGCCGGTCATTGACGAAGGCTTCTATTACGACATCGCCTTCGAGCGTCCTTTCACTCCGGACGACCTGGCCGCCATCGAACAGCGCATGCAGCAGCTGATCGAAAAAGATTACGACGTGATCAAGAAAGTCACTCCGCGCGCCGAAGTGATCGAAGTGTTCAAGGCCCGCGGCGAAGACTACAAGCTGCGCCTGGTCGAGGACATGCCGAACGAGCAGGCCATGGGTCTGTACTATCACGAAGAATACGTCGACATGTGCCGCGGCCCGCACGTGCCGAACACGCGTTTCCTGAAGTCCTTCAAACTGACCAAGTTGTCCGGCGCCTACTGGCGTGGCGATGCCAAGAACGAGCAGTTACAGCGCGTTTACGGCACTGCTTGGGCGGACAAGAAGCAGCTGGCAGCTTACATCCAGCGCATCGAAGAAGCTGAAAAGCGCGATCACCGCAAGATCGGCAAGCGCCTGGGCCTGTTCCATACCCAGGAAGAGTCGCCGGGCATGGTGTTCTGGCACCCGAACGGCTGGACGCTGTACCAGGTGCTCGAGCAGTACATGCGCAAGGTTCAGCGCGACAATGGCTACCTGGAGATCAAGACTCCACAAGTCGTTGACCGCAGCCTGTGGGAGAAATCCGGGCACTGGGCCAACTACGCCGACAACATGTTCACCACTCAGTCGGAAAACCGCGACTACGCCATCAAGCCAATGAACTGCCCTTGCCACGTGCAAGTGTTCAATCAGGGCCTGAAAAGCTACCGCGAGTTGCCGATGCGCCTGGCCGAATTCGGTGCTTGCCACCGTAACGAGCCATCGGGTGCGTTGCACGGCATCATGCGCGTGCGTGCGTTCACTCAGGACGACGCMCACATCTTCTGTACTGAAGAGCAGATGCAAGCCGAATCCGCTGCATTCATCAAGCTGACCATGGACGTTTATGCCGACTTCGGCTTTAAAGACGTCGAGATGAAGCTGTCCACTCGTCCGGAAAAACGCGTCGGTTCCGACGAGCTTTGGGATCGCGCCGAAGCGGCATTGGCTGCAGCCCTTGATAGCGCTGGGCTGCCGTATGATCTGCAGCCGGGCGAAGGTGCTTTCTACGGTCCGAAGATCGAGTTCTCGCTGAAAGATTGCCTTGGCCGTGTCTGGCAGTGTGGTACCCTTCAGCTCGATTTTAACCTGCCTGTCCGTCTGGGAGCCGAATATGTCTCCGAAGACAACAGTCGCAAGCACCCGGTAATGTTGCACCGGGCGATCCTGGGCTCCTTCGAACGTTTCGTCGGAATCCTGATCGAGCACTACGAGGGTGCATTCCCTGCGTGGCTGGCTCCGACCCAGGCAGTGATCATGAATATCACTGATAAACAGGCTGATTTTGCCGCCGAGGTTGAAAAAACTCTCAACGAAAGCGGATTTCGTGCCAAGTCTGACTTGAGAAATGAAAAGATCGGCTTTAAAATCCGCGAGCATACTTTGCTCAAGGTTCCCTATCTCTTGGTTATTGGAGATCGGGAAGTCGAGATGCAGACTGTCGCTGTGCGTACTCGTGAAGGTGCTGACCTGGGCTCGATGCCCGTCGCCCAGTTCGCTGAGTTTCTCGCGCAAGCGGTTTCCCGGCGTGGTCGCCCAGATTCGGAGTAATTATTATTAAGCGTGAAATGAGACAAGATAAACGAGCTGCACCGAAAGCCCCGATCAACGAGAATATCTCGGCACGCGAGGTTCGGTTAATTGGGGCTGAGGGTGAGCAGCTTGGGATTGTGTCAATTGAAGACGCGCTTCTTAAGGCTGAAGAGGCCAAGCTGGATCTGGTGGAGATTTCCGCCGATGCAGTACCCCCTGTTTGCAAGCTGATGGACTACGGCAAGTCGATCTTCGAAAAGAAGAAGCAGATTGCTGCGGCCAAGAAAAACCAGAAGCAGATTCAGGTTAAAGAAATCAAGTTTCGTCCAGGGACGGAGGAAGGGGATTACCAGGTAAAACTGCGCAACCTGGTACGTTTCCTGAGTGATGGGGACAGGGCCAAGGTATCCTTGCGATTCCGCGGCCGTGAGATGGCCMACCAGGAGCTGGGGATGGAACTCCTCAAGCGAGTTGAAGGTGACTTGCTCGAGTACGGTTCGGTCGAACAGCATCCTAAGATGGAAGGACGCCAGCTGATCATGGTCATCGCCCCGAAAAAGAAGAAGTAATCAACAGGGCACGGCAGGCCTTCTGATTATGTTTATCAACTGAATGCGGAGTATCCGAACATGCCAAAAATGAAAACTAAAAGTGGTGCTGCTAAGCGGTTTCTGAAAACTGCTAACGGTATCAAGCACAAGCACGCTTTCAAGAGCCACATCCTGACTAAAATGTCGACCAAGCGTAAGCGTCAACTGCGCGGTAGCAGCTTGCTGGCACCGTGTGACGTGGCAAAAGTCGAGCGCATGCTGCGCCTTCGTTAATTTAGTCAAGAATAGAGGAAGTAACTCATGGCTCGTGTAAAGCGTGGCGTCATTGCCCGTAAACGTCACAAAAAAATTCTGAAACTTGCTAAAGGCTACTACGGCGCTCGCTCGCGCGTATTCCGTGTTGCCAAGCAAGCGGTAATCAAGGCAGGCCAATACGCCTACCGTGACCGTCGTCAGAAAAAACGTCAGTTCCGCGCTCTGTGGATCGCTCGTATCAACGCTGGTGCACGTATCAACGGTCTGTCCTACAGCCGTTTCATCGCCGGCCTGAAAAAAGCGTCCATCGAGATCGACCGTAAGGTTCTGGCTGATCTGGCAGTGAACGAAAAAGCGGCGTTTGCTGCGATTGTCGAGAAAGCTAAAGCCACCTTGGCTTAAGTACCCCCGACAGTCACCCGGCCTCACCTCTGTGGGGCCAGGTGTTAAACGTCATAAATAGGGGAAGAGCCTTCAAGCTCTTCCCCTATTTTGTATCTGGAGTCTGTACATGGAAAACCTGGATGCGCTCGTCTCTCAAGCACTAGAGGCTGTGCAAAGCGCTGAAGATATCAATGCCCTGGAGCAAATCCGGGTTCACTACCTTGGTAAAAAGGGTGAATTGACTCAGGTGATGAAGACCCTGGGGAATTTGCCGGCAGAAGAGCGCCCGCAAGTCGGCGCGCTGATCAACGTTGCCAAGGAGCGTGTCACAGAGGTTCTCAACGCTCGCAAGGCACTGTTTGAAGAGGCCGACCTGGCCGCCAAACTGTCTGCCGAGTCGATTGACGTGACCCTGCCTGGCCGCGGTCAGACCTCCGGTGGTCTGCATCCGGTTACACGCACTCTGGAACGTATCGAGCAGTTCTTCACCCACATCGGCTACGGCATCGCCGAAGGCCCTGAGGTCGAAGACGACTATCACAACTTCGAAGCACTCAACATCCCAGGCCACCACCCAGCCCGGTCGATGCATGACACCTTCTATTTCAATGCCAACATGTTGCTGCGCACCCATACCTCGCCGGTACAGGTCCGCACCATGGAATCGAAACAACCGCCGATCCGCATTGTCTGCCCAGGCCGTGTGTACCGTAGCGACTCCGATATCACCCACTCGCCGATGTTCCACCAGGTCGAAGGCCTGCTGGTCGATCGCGATATCAACTTCGCCGACCTGAAAGGGACCATCGAAGAGTTCCTGCGCGTGTTCTTCGAAAACGAACTGGCCGTGCGTTTCCGTCCTTCGTACTTCCCGTTCACCGAGCCATCGGCTGAAGTCGACATGGAATGCGTGATGTGCAGCGGTAAAGGCTGCCGCGTCTGCAAACAGACTGGCTGGCTGGAAGTGATGGGCTGCGGCATGGTTCACCCGAACGTGTTGCGCATGTCCGGGATCGACCCGGAAGAGTTTTCGGGCTTTGCTTTCGGCATGGGCGTAGAGCGTCTGGCCATGCTGCGTTACGGCGTGAACGACTTGCGTCTGTTCTTCGACAACGACTTGCGGTTCCTCGCGCAATTTCGCTAGTCGTAACGAATTCTTAGGAGAGCAGGATGAAATTCAGTGAACAATGGCTGCGTGGCTGGGTAAGCCCGCAGGTAAGTCGCGACGAGCTGGTTGCTCGTCTGTCGATGGCCGGTCTTGAGGTCGATAGCGTTACGCCGGCCGCCGGTGTTTTCAGTGGTGTGGTCGTTGGCGAGGTGCTGAGCACAGAGCAGCATCTGGACGCTGACAAGCTGCGTGTTTGCCAGGTCAGCAATGGCTCGGAGACCTTCCAGGTAGTCTGTGGCGCGCCAAACGTGCGCCCGGGCCTGAAGATCCCGTTCGCCATGATCGGTGCCGAACTGCCGGGCGACTTCAAAATCAAGAAAGCCAAGCTGCGTGGCGTTGAGTCCAACGGCATGCTGTGCTCACAAGCCGAACTGCAGGTGGGTGAAGGCAACGATGGTCTGATGGAATTGCCGGCCGATGCGCCGGTCGGTCAGGACATTCGTGAGTACCTGAACCTGGACGACGCCAGCATCGAGGTCGACCTGACCCCGAACCGCGGCGACTGCCTGTCCCTGGCCGGTCTGGCTCGTGAAGTCGGTGCGCTGTACGCCGCCAGCGTCACCCGCCCGGTCGTTGCCACTGTTCCAGCCGTGCACGATGAAGTGCGTTCGGTTGAAGTGCTGGCGCCGGCCGCTTGCCCGCGTTACCTGGGTCGTGTGATCCGAAACGTTGACCTGTCCAAGCCAACCCCGCTGTGGATGGTTGAGCGCCTGCGTCGTTCCGAGGTGCGCAGCATCRATGCAGCTGTCGACATCACCAACTACGTGATGCTGGAGCTGGGTCAGCCGTTGCACGCGTTCGATCTCGCCGAAATCAATGGCGGCATCCGCGTGCGCATGGCCGATGAGGGCGAGAAGCTGGTTCTGCTCGACGGTCAGGAAGTCAGCCTGCGTAGCGATACGCTGGTGATTGCCGACCACACCCGCGCTTTGGCGATCGCCGGCGTCATGGGTGGCGAGCACAGTGGCGTCAACACTGCGGCCACTCGCGATATTTTCCTTGAAAGTGCGTTCTTCGATCAGATCGCAGTCGCTGGCAAGGCTCGTTCCTACGGCCTGCACACCGATGCCTCGCACCGCTATGAGCGTGGCGTGGACTGGCAACTGGCCCGTGAAGCCATGGAACGCGCCACTGGCTTGCTGCTGGACATCACTGGCGGCGAAGCCGGCCCGATCATCGAAACCGTCAGCGAGCAACACCTGCCGAAAATCGCGCCGGTCACCCTGCGTGCACAACGCATCACCCAGATGCTGGGCATGGAAATGGATTCGGCCGAAGTCGAGCGCCTGCTCAACGCGTTGGGCCTGACCGTTTCCGCCGAAGGGGCAGGGCAGTGGCGCGTTGAAGTGCCAAGCCATCGCTTCGACATCAGCCTGGAAGTCGATTTGATCGAAGAGCTGGCTCGTCTGTACGGCTACAACCGTCTGCCGGTTCGTTATCCGCAGGCTCGTCTGGCGCCGCAAGCCAAGGCTGAAGCGCGTAGCGATCTGCCTGAGCTGCGTCGTTTGCTGGTCGCCCGTGGTTATCAGGAAGCGATCACCTACAGCTTCATCGATCCGAAACAGTTCGAACTGTTCAATCCGGGCGTGGAACCGCTGCTGCTGGCCAACCCGATTTCGAACGACATGGCTGCCATGCGTTCGTCCTTGTGGCCAGGTCTGGTCAAGGCACTCCAGCACAACCTGAACCGTCAACAGGATCGTGTCCGCCTGTTCGAAAGCGGTCTGCGTTTCGTTGGCCAACTCGAAGGCCTGAAGCAAGAGCCGATGTTGGCGGGTGTTGTTTGCGGTAGCCGTCTGCCGGAAGGCTGGGCACAGGGCCGCGATGTCGTGGACTTCTTCGACGTCAAGGCTGACGTGGAAGCGGTGCTGGGCTTCGCCGGTGCGCTGGATTCGTTCACTTTCGTGCCGGGCAAACACCCAGCGCTGCACCCGGGTCAGACCGCGCGCATCGAACGTGAAGGCCGTCTGGTAGGTTTCGTCGGTGCCATCCACCCTGAATTGTCGAAAACTCTCGGTCTCGACCGTCCGGTCTTCGTTTTCGAACTGGTTCTGGCTGAAGTGGCGTTGGGCAAAATGCCTAAATTCCAGGAGTTATCGCGCTTTCCTGAAGTGCGTCGTGACCTTGCACTGATCGCCGAAAAAGACGTCGCAGCCAGCGCTGTACTGGACGTAATCCGTGAAAATGCAGGCGAATGGCTGACAGACCTCAGGCTATTTGACGTGTATCAGGGTAAAGGCATTGATCCTGATAGAAAAAGCCTAGCCGTCGGCTTGACCTGGCAGCATCCATCGCGCACTCTTAATGACGATGAGGTGAATACCACGACGCAAAACATCCTCACCTCGCTCGAACAAAGGTTGAACGCCACGTTAAGGAAGTGACGTATGGGGGCTCTGACGAAAGCTGAGATGGCGGAACGTCTGTATGAAGAGCTGGGCCTGAATAAACGGGAGGCCAAGGAATTGGTCGAACTGTTTTTTGAAGAAATCAGGCATGCTCTTGAAGACAACGAACAAGTCAAATTGTCCGGTTTTGGCAATTTCGACCTTCGGGACAAACGCCAGCGGCCTGGCCGCAATCCGAAAACGGGGGAAGAAATCCCGATCACGGCTCGCCGTGTGGTCACCTTTCGTCCAGGGCAGAAGTTGAAGGCCCGAGTTGAGGCTTATGCTGGAACCAAGTCATAACGACGAGCTACCCGTCATCCCAGGCAAACGCTACTTCACCATCGGTGAAGTAAGCGAGCTGTGTGCGGTAAAACCGCACGTGCTGCGCTATTGGGAGCAGGAGTTTCCTCAACTCAACCCCGTCAAACGCCGCGGAAACCGCCGGTATTATCAGCGACAAGACGTGCTGATGATCCGGCAGATCCGCGCGCTTCTTTACGATCAAGGATTCACCATCGGCGGCGCACGCTTGCGCTTGTCCGGCGATGAAGCCAAAGACGACACCACCCAATACAAACAGATGATTCGGCAGATGATTGCTGAGCYGGAAGATGTGTTGGTGGTTCTCAAGAAATAATTTCCTGCGTTTGAATACTTCCAGTTTTCAAAAGGTTGGGATATATTCTTGAGCGTTCCTCGAGGTGAGGGACGAGTTTCACGCCTAGTCGGGGCGTAGCGCAGTCCGGTAGCGCACTAGCATGGGGTGCTAGGGGTCGAGTGTTCGAATCACTCCGTCCCGACCATATTTTTCAATGAGTTAGCCCAATCTGAAAAGATTGGGCTTTTTCATTTATGGCTTAGGGGTAAACAGAGGGGTAAACACATTTGCCTGATGTGCACGCTCAAGCCAACAATGGATCACCTTCAGCATCACGGGAGGCCTGTTGCAATTCGAGGTGCTTGCCCGCACGTTTGCGATTGGGCTCATCACCCAAGTGTCGTTGACCTGCTGACAGTCCCAGTGCCCGAACAAAGGTTACCGCCTGGCGCTTGAGGTTACCGCAGTGGGTCGTTCGAGGGTTGATGATCGGCGTACTGAGGCGAGTCGTTAGCACGTCACCTTCGACTGCTAACACCTCTTGAGTCCATTCGATTTGGGCATTGATCTCGGACAACTCGGTCGCCAAGTGCAGGTCATAGGCTCCCCACATGGTCACTGGCCGCATGCTCATAATCATCTCGAAAATTTGCTGTGCGCGCGGTTCAAGATTGCGTGTCGGCATCAAAACCATCCGAGCCGCCTGCATCACCTCGACCTTGGCATCGATTGAGGTCTCCAGTAGCTTTGGGAGTTCCGCTTGTCTTCTGGCCATTTTCGACCTCGAAATCACTCTAATCAGTAATGAAGAAAGGCACAGTGGCCGCTCGGTGCTTAGTCGCCTTTTTCGAAGCATAGCCCCCCTCCATGATCCACATCCTTTCGATCGGCTAACCATCAGTCTAGGCCTTGAGGGGAGAGCCGTCTGACTGTCCGATGCACCGAAGTAGGTACGTCCATCAGCCACAATGCCATTCATTGCTGCTGACCAGCCCATCGCCCAATGCTGAACAATTTTGCATTGGACCTAACATGTTCAACTCCACTGTTATGGGTAGAAATCGGCCAGGAGCGGTCATTCAGACATGCAGGAAGCCGGGGCAATTCAAACCGTTCGGCAATTTGATTACACGTGTCTGAATTCCGTCAGCGTGGCACGACGCGCCAGTACTGCGCGGCATAGTATCCAGGTTCACGCATGATGGCTTTGCCCTCGTTGGGAGGCGTATCCACTACGCGGGCTTCCGAGAGGAAGCTGTTGTAGAGACGGATCGTGCCTGCACGGTCGGTAGCCGCACAGCGCCAATACTGACCGCTAAACTTCGGCTGTTGCGCGTTGGTGCTGCTCATGGTCAGGGGATAGTACCTGCCCGAATTATTGATTACGTCGAGGGCAGTCTGCGGGGCATTGAAGGCCTCGTTGCGGATTAGCCAATATCCCTGGCCTATCTTGTTGAACTGCCAGTGGGTGGCGGCTGCATTGAAGCCGACGACAGGCGTCGCACTGCGCGTCTGGGAAAGAATCAGCCCGGATCCGCCGAGCATCGCCTTGCTGCCGTACTTGCTGGCCCAGTATTCGCTTTCCAGACTCACCCATTGACCGTCCTTGATCTCAGGACATTGGTCGTATAGATAGTCGCCCGTCTCGAAGTGGCGGAACGCGTCGTCGGTGAGTCGCAGCAAGGACAGAGCACGGGCCTCAATGGCGACTCGTGTGATCTCGCGCATCGCCGCAGTAATCGCGATCAGCGGCCGCTCCGACTGGCGCTCGGGTGTCACCGGCAGGATTCGCCGTGCGTTCTGCAGGTCAGCGAGCAGGGCCCGCCAGCGGGCGGAGACCTCGCCGAGGCCGCTGGCCACGGACTCCGGCGATGGCCCGATGCGAATCACCGGATTGGGTGCGTGGTTGCCCTTGGCATATTGCGTGGCCGCCGCCCGGACCAAGCCGGCATAGCGAAGCAGATCCGGCACCAGGGGTGTGGCGGCTGCGATCGCTCCATCGAGTTGCTGTTCGAGTTGCGCGATCCCGGCACTCCACGCAACTTCATCGAGGGGAGCGGTGGGATCGAGGGAGACCGCATCGAGCCGGTCGCAGTACTGCTGCAAACCCTCGACCACCTGGCTCAGTTTGGACAGCGCATCGGCCACCGCATCGGTGCGTGTACGAAGCCTCCCCCAATTGGCCGCCTCCTGCCGCAACGCCACGAACTCTGTTAGTGGCCGCAGGCGTCGGGCCAGGGTCATGCTCCCGCTGTCTTCGACCCGATCCCGCCCGACCAGGAATGAGAATTCCGCAGTATCTCGCCAGACCTGCGCCGACACCGGAGCCTGCGGCTCTGGTGTCGGTACCCGGCAAGACTGGGCAACGGCAGAGCCGCATGAGAGAGTCGTCGATGCGACCAGCAACAGCGCGTTGCGTCGCTTCATACCGTGGCGTATCCCTTCAGCACGATCCGCAATGCCTGCACGGGGCCCGATAGCTGTTTCGGCTCGACAAGCTCAATGAGCCAGGTAGTGAAGGGGGTGGGCAGCACGTCGTGGAGCGTCTGCTCGAACTCGACCCGCTCACCGCGGTACTCGAACCGCAGGCTCTGGGGCGCGGCAAAGAACGCGTCGGTACCCCGATCGCCAGGATCAAGGAAGGTGGAACCGGTTACCAGTTCGATGGCAACTCGCGACTGCGTGGTTTCCGCGCCTTGCGTGACTTCCGCCCAGGCTTGGGTGGATGCGAGTCGGACCCGTTTGAACTTGGCAAAGTCCGGGTGATCGGTGAGTAGATCGAAACGGACAGGCTGGCCCGCAGAGAACTTCTTGAGCAGTTCGTCATCCGTAATCCTTAGCTCGCGTGTAAAGTCCCCCACTTTCTTGGCAGTTGCCGCTTGTGCGGTTGCGTAGTCGGTACGCGCAGTGGCAAGGACAATGCTCATGTCGGCACTTGTCGTCACCATGATCAGGCGACTGGTGGGTTGCCTATAGGTTTCATAGGCCTGCGCTGCTCGCGCACCGTAGCTCGCGACGAAGAAGCCCCGCGACGCGCTTTCGGCTCGCGACGCCATCTCAGCCCGGACTCGCTCCCGGGTTTTTGCCTTGTCGGAAGCGTCCTGCGTGAAGGCTTCAAGTCGCTTCTGCTTGGCCATCACCGCCAGGCATTCGAGCTTGAGCGCCCCGAGTTGGCTAGCTATCGCAGCCTTGGCGGCCGACTGCTCTGCGAGCAGTCGGCCGTAGATTGCAACTCGCTGCACCCGGGTCTTGAAAGCCGTGGCGGCCTTCTTGACGGCGCTCTCGGTATCCGGGTCGTTGAGTACCAAGTCGAGGCGGTTGGCAATGTCCAGCTCCAGCACTGTCCAGGCGGCCTTCGCTTCGTTGGCATTCGGTATTTCCGTGAGCATGCGCATCGCATCGCCGAGTTGCGTGGCAAGCAGCTCAGTATCAAGATCGCGAACCGGGCCATGGTAGACAGGCAGGAGCGCGTTCAGCACGCTTTTGGCCGGGTCGACAAACTCCTTCAGTGTGCTCGCATTGTCCTTCGCCCATGTGATCGGGATGGCAAATGATTTTGCGAGGGCCAGCAGCGCGTTGATCGGTCCATCAATGGTCGAGCCGAGTTTTTGCGCTTCGGTAAACATCTCGCTCACGCCCTTCACGCCGTCGACGCCTTTCTGGGTGACGGCTTGCGGGTTGGGAGGGACGCCGACGCATAGTGCGGCGACGCTCGCGGCCACGGTAATCAGCGCTGTAGCGATCTGGAAACTCAGGCTGACTATGCGCTTGACCTGAGCAATGCTGGTTTCCAGTTCAAGCCGCATGGAGGCAATCTGGGCGTCGAATTCCTCTTGGCGCATGGTGCGGGAGGCCTTGTCGAGCGCCGCAATCTGCTCGCGAAGGCGCTTTTCCAATTCCTGGCGCAGCTCATCAAGCTTGGCCAGCTCGATCGAGTCGCGGTCGGCAAAGGCCGTCACGACGCCGACCACCAGGTGAGAGACATCCCCCGCACTGTCGAGGCTGCGCAAGTCATCCTCCATTGCAGCCATCACTTCCTGCTGGGCCTTCGAAATGTCCAGGTAATGCGTGGTGGTGAGGTTTGGAATGGGTTTGGCCTGGCCGCCCTGGTCGTTCGTGGGCACCAATGCCTTGAGGTTTTCGGCATCCCGGATGAGCTCGCCGAATTCGCTCTCGACCCCAGACCATTTGGTGATCCATGCCAGCACCTCGTGGCACAGCCTGTGGTCCGCTGCGCTCTGAGACGGCTTGCCGAGGACAGCAGCCGACAGTGCGAACAGAGATGCAAGCAGTCGATGCAGTGGTTGTCCGTGGCAGAGCAGCCCGGGGGGAACGCGTGTATAGCGCAAGGCCGGGCCACCGTCCTGCCACGTGAAGTTAGCGAATTGCGGTGCCTCGGAGGAACCCGCGGCAACCGCCACGTCGTAAGGGGTGTTGCCTTCAGGTCCTGCGTAGACGCGAAACTGGCCTTCGATCCGCTCGACAAATAGGCGCACGACGCTGAGCGTGTTCTGGTTGTTATGCAACATGCGCAAGGCGCCGACGTCTGTTCCTTCGGCTACGATGCGGCGTGTGACGATCGTTAGCCGGCGCAGTAGGCCGTCCAGGCGCCGGTCGAACCCGACCGGTAGAACAAGGGTGTCAGCATAGATGTCGAGGGCTTCAAGGCCAATCTGGCTGGCGTGATCGAGCGCCTCGGCCAGGTCGACCACCAGGTCGGCGACCACTCCGAGTGGCGAATACCCCCCGTCCGCGTCCTTGCCTCCGATGCGTACGAGGGGCGAAGGTGCAACGAGTCCGTCGGCAGAGAATTGCTTGATCAGGGTGCGCATTTCGGTGGGATTCATCTTGGGTGGTGTCCATTTTCTGATACTCCATGATCCCGGAGCGGGTTGGTCGCCGGTTGGCGACCCGGACTCAGGCAATTTTCTGGGTCACACCTGCAACGAACTCCTCGGTGGTCTTGGCCTTGGCTGGCGGACCGCCGAACTTGCGGAAGTGGTCTGCCTGCGTCGCAATACGCGCCCAGCCTTTCATCGCGTTGGTGAGGGCGATGGTGAGGTTGAACCAGTTTTCGCCCCTGATCGACACCCGTCCGTCCGTGCTCAACACCTTGTGGACATTTCCCAGGTCGGATGCGATCGCGCGCCACGCCTTGCCGAGGGTTTCCAACTTGGGACCCAGGTCGGTGATGCTCTTGCCTACCGCATCGAAACGATTGTTGGTTGAGGTGTAGTACGCCATAAAACGCTGGTTTGTTCCCAATAGGTCAGTCTGCTTGAGTATCTCCCCAAGCTTCTCCGCGATGTGTTTGCGGGTAAAATCGAGATCGATGCCGACCCCGACCAGGACGCCAGCCATGACCATGGGACCGAAGAATGGGATTAACAGATAAAGCGGCGCGGTGGAGAGGACGATAACCTCGTCCTTCTCCTTTTTACGCAGGCGCTCGAGTTCGTGGTTGAGGATGTCGATATCCGCTTGGATCTTCTTCATCAATACCCCCTCAACACCAAGCACCGTATTGAAGCGCTCGCGCTCCGCCGCGAAGGCCGCCTTGGAGGTATTGAGCCGCGCCAGGATCCCGTTCGGCGCGAGGATCGCGAGCTGGAGATCGTCAGCACGCTTCGCTCTATCGTTCGCATCCGTGATCAGTTGTTCGAGAGCACTGCTAAAGCGCTGCTTGATCTGTACTGATCGCCCCTGCACCGTATTGCTCTCCCAAGCTCCGACAAGCGCCAGCCACTTCTTCTCTCTGATGTCGGTTGTTGCTCCGTCAGGAGCTCCGTCGAAATCGAAGCGGTCGACTAGTTCAATCAGGCGCTCGTAGGTGGCAGCGGAGGCATCGTTGTAGTGGACGATGTCATCGGCAAGGGTAAGCATCTTTCCCTCGACCTCCGTCTTGAACATCTCACCGCATTTCTTCAGATCGGCAAAAAGGCCGACTGCGTCTGAAAACTCAGGCCGGAATTCGTCTTCGGTCCTCATTCCGAGGCTCATGCGCATCAGCGCAGTAGTGGTCGGATTGTCATGCGCCGACGTTTCGAAGAAGGTCGTAAGATCGACCCAGTCCTGAGTGCTGAGTACCGAGATGCCGTTGTAGATGTCCTGGCTTGGGTCGAAGGGCGTAGTGTCTTCTGACATGACTGTTTCTCCTTTGGCTTGGGGGTCAGCAAACTGCGGATAGGCGCGGCAGACAGCGGCAAAGTTAGCCGGTGTCAGATAGTCGGCAAGTTCGGAAAGCCCATGGATCTCGAGCTCGATGCCCATGTCGTCAAAGTACAAGGAAAACCATTCGGTGGTTGCGTCAGTACCGGACTTGCGCAGTTTCGCCTTGTCGGTTTCGTCCAGGTCGAATTTGAAGGTGCTGTAGTCCAGGTCCGGAATCTGAATCGTGCGCTGCGCGTACTTGCCATACACTGCTTTGTCGGTTGYCTGGCCTGCAGCCGTGATATCGACGCCGGCAAATTTGTCCGCCAGCTTGGCCTTGATATCCGCCCAGATCTTCGCCAGTCCGCTGGTCTCGTCCGCCTTGGCACCCTCCCAAAGGATTCGGCGAATCTCTTCCGCACTGTCTACCTTGAAGCCCAGGGTGGCGAGGTTCTGGTCGAACGCACCGCGAAGGATCTTGCGGTGGTTATCGGCCCGATACGTCTCCCCATCGAAGGCCCACATCGGGAAGTTTTCGAGGCAACCCCCGTCGATGTATTCCTTGCCTTGGTATTTGACACTCTTGAAGAACCAGGGCAGTGAGGACGAAATACGTACTGCCAGCGCCACCGGCATGTCCGGCGAATCGATCGCGCTGAACACCTCGATGCACCTGTCGGTGTAATTGGTCCCTGTGAAAACCACTTGGCGGATATTCAACGCCGGCGCCATCTCGGCCAGCTTCGCGAGCTCGGCGAAGGTGATTGCTCCGTGCTTGTTATCCAGCTCGGTCCAGAACGCGATCGCTTCGGGCCCTTGCCTCTCAACATGAGGCCGCGCCGCCTTCACGCGTTCGCCAATCATGTTCTGAATCCACGCGAGAAGTTTCTCGCCGAGGAATACTCCGCGACCGCGCTCATCGGATGTGCCGAAAAGGTTCTTCAGCGCCTGGATCACCTTGGCTGGTAGGCCCAGGTCGTCCTTCTCCGCCAAATCGGTGAGGTCGCCGATGCTTTGCTTCTCTACGATGGTCCGGGTTTCTGCGGCAGAGAGGCCAAGTCCGACGGCGAGAGCCGTCATCGCACCAGCCGAACTGCCGCCAACGTTACGCACGGAAGGCATGATGCCCTTCGCCTCCAGCACCTCGATGGCTCCGAGGTAGACCAGGCCCTTTGGCCCCCCCCCTTCAAAGACCAGATTCTCGATCAGCGCCTGGGGCAATATGGCCCCGATTGCGCCGGACGGCTTGCGATAAACCACCGGTGTAGACATTACCCATGCCTCCCATTACCCATTGAAAAACGTGACATGAATCACCTCCTTTTCATTGGTCTTCCGGATTTAGTCAGCTACACCAGCAGTCATCGCCCGTTATCAGCAGCCATCGCCTGTTATCTTGATAAATGCTTGATCCGTCCACCACGATAGACGGGGAGAAGGTTGTCGTAAGAACAAATAGAAGCCAGAGTTAGATTGGTAATTGCTAATCCTGGAGCAGAACGTCTGGACCCTCACCAAGCGTGGGGTTGAACATCTGTCCCGTTATGGCCGATCTCTGCCTTTCGCGAAGGGCAGAAAGCGGCCCAGAGTGTGTAAAAACGCATTAGGGCCGTGTCGGCGCGAAGAGCCGACGGCCGTTCGCTGACTGATTT
>NZ_JBFUKU010000111.1:0-16883 GCF_056400685.1 Pseudomonas sp. P5_A12
GTGTAACAGTCAACATAGATGTTGAATGTTATGACCCCTTCGCGAGCAGGCTCGCTCCCACAGGATGCAGCCTGGTCTTTAAGCTTTTGGTGAGCCCATACCCTGGCCCATCTGCACCGGCGAACCGGCCGCCAGCTCTTCGGCCCATTTCACCTGGTCTGGCCCGAACAGCACGACAGCGGTCGAACCCAGTTTGAAGCGACCCAATTCCGCACCTTTCTCCAGATGGATCGGCGCGCGGGCAGCTTCGTCGTAGCGGAAAGTTTTCAGCTCGCGTTTCGGCGGCGTGACCAGCCCGGCCCAGACGGTTTCGATCGACGC
Organism: Pseudomonas sp. P5_A12; assembly: GCF_056400685.1. Classification (NCBI taxonomy): domain Bacteria; kingdom Pseudomonadati; phylum Pseudomonadota; class Gammaproteobacteria; order Pseudomonadales; family Pseudomonadaceae; genus Pseudomonas; species Pseudomonas sp. P5_A12. The sequence goes on from NZ_JBFUKU010000111.1 coordinate 322, forward strand.
AACGATCATCGCCCCCACCAGCACCACGGCCATCGGCCCGCGCTCAGTATCGAAAATGCACGCCACACGCTCGTTACGGGCGAACAGCTCCGGAACGTTTTCGGCGGTGGTCTGGTTGACCGAGAAGATTCGGCCCGGGATGTAGACCATCTCACGCAGGGTGCCGGCCAGCGGCATGTGCACGCGGTGGTAGTCCTTCGGCGACAGGTAAATCGTGGCGAAATCACCGCCCATGAACGGCGCGGCATTCGCAGCATCACCGCCGAGCAACTCCAGCACGCTGAAGCTGTGGCCCTTGGCCTGGAACACACGACCGTGTTCGATCGGGCCAAGCTGGCTGACTGCGCCGTCGGCCGGGCTGAGAATGGCGCCCGGGGTTTCGTCGAGCGTGCGAGCGCCGTCTTTCAAGGCGCGGGTGAAGAACGCATTGAAGTGTTCATAGGCGGTCAGGTCTTCGACCAGGGCCTGGGACATGTCCACCTGATAACGCTTGGCGAACCAGGCGGTAAAGGCGTTTTTGAACCAGCGCACGCGGCATTCGGCAATGCAGCCGGCCAGTCGCGAGAGCAAATGATGGGGCAGCAGGTATTGGCTGAGGATAAACAGACGCTTATTCATTAACTGTCCTTAAAACCTTAAATCTCTACGGGGGTGTCGGGATGGTTGCCCCATTCGCCCCAGGAACCGGCATAGCCTTTGACCCGCGGATAACCGAGGGATTTGGCCACCAGATAGGTAAAGCCAGAACGGTGGTGAGTCTGGCAGTGGGTAATTACTTCTTTGTCTTTGCTGATGCCGAGCTGTTCGAGGATTTGCGGCATGTCCGTGCGGATGCGCAAGTTGCGCGCCTGATCCATGCCCGCGGTCCATTCGAAATTGACGGCACCGGGAATGTGCCCAGCCTTGGCCGCCAGTACCTTCTCGCCGGAGTACTCCAGAGGCCCGCGCGCGTCCCAGATCGCCAGGTCGGCGGCGCCGAGACGGCTTTGCAGGTACTCGCGGGTGGCGGTGGGTTCGTCGTGCAGCGTCAATGCCACCGGGCCGCCAACGGGCGCCGGGATCTGGATCGACATGGGCATGCCTTCTGCCAGCCACGCGGGCAGTCCGCCGTCGACATAGTGGTACTTGCGGTGGCCGATGACGTCCAGAAGCCAGATAAAACGCCCGGCCCAACCGCCACCTTCGTCGTCATACACGACGTACACGGCATCGCGATGGTGGCCCAGCTCTCCGAACAACGCTTCGAGCGCCGCTTTCGGCGGCATCAGCCCCGGCGCAGGCGCCTGACCGAGTTGCGTGCGTTTCGGATCGACAAAGCGCGCGCCGGGAAGATGCCCTTCGGCATAACGGGCACTGCTGGTCAGGTCCACCAGGATCAGATCGCGGGACTCAAGGCGAGGGAGCAAGTCGCTCGGCTCGATCACCAGCGGCAAGCCAGAGAAGTCAGACATGTGAGGTCTCCAGAGCACAAAAGGGAGGATTGTAGCGCAGCGTCATTGGCTGCGGTGGCTAAAGGTGTGCACGGATTTCTCGATGCACTGCGCGGTTTTGCCGAAGGCTTGCACGGTGATTTCCGAGAACGGTCCGCCGCCCTGATCCGCTACCACCACCATGATCACCCGACCATTATTGATCAGCGAGCGCAGCAACAGGTGTTCGCCACGGAACTGCGCGCGCAGGCTGGCCGGCAGCAAGGCCGAAAATTGCGCGGTGTTGGTCGGTGTCAGGCGCACCTGCGCTTGTTGCGAGAGCAAACGTTGCAGCACGCTGCTTTGGTTTACCACGAAATTCAGCCCGGCCGTTTCCTTTGGCAATCCGGCAATCTGATGTACCCGCAGATTGGTGTGTGTGCGGTCAGCCATCAATATCATCACTCGGCGCATGCCGCACGCGACCAAGGCGTCCCGGGCAGAGCTGGTCAAGTGCGTGGCGTTGGTGAAGGGGCTTGGCTCCGCCAGCAACTCGGCGCATTGGCTGCGCCACTTCGCCAGGTCTTCGGTGGTCGGCGCCGGTGCGGGTGGCAGACCGGCGTGGACACTGTTCATGTCCGGCGGCCAGAGCAGCGATACAGCGGGGTGCCACAGGTCCGGCATGGCATGCTGCCGGGCGCTGTTGGCCGCCTGTTGGTGCAATTGCTGCTGCACTTCAGCCATGGGCATTTGCAGGTAAAGGCTGGTCAGGTATTGCCAGCGCGCACTGTGAGGACTGTCCCACGCCTGTTGTGCTGACAGCGCCAGACCGTTGGCCAGTAGCACGGTATGGGCTGGCTGGTTGAGCCAGCGACGCAGGGGCGGATCGTCATCGAGGCGGTTTTGCTGGCATAGGGGATAATCGCTGTCGCGGGCAATGCGCAGGACTTTGACTAGCTCTCGCTGCTCGGTCAGAAGCAGGCGATAACCCTGTTCCACCCAAATCGGCAGGCGCCAGAGGCTCACCAGGGTTTGGCAAATATCCAGCAGGCGCACACCGAACAGCTGCTTTTCGACGTTGTGTGCCGATTCACCTTTGTGGATGACCCGCAGCTCCCACTCTTCAAGCAATTGCGGATGGGTCAACGCCATGGGCCAGAGCGGCGAGAGAAACAGCAGGCTGCCCCAGTGAATGTCCTGCCACAGTCGCGCGAGGCGACTGGCAAAAAAACCGTTGGCCTGTTGCGTCGCGTGCTGGCTGATCATTTGCAACTGGCGCAAGGCAACCGGTATCTGTGACAGGGGCGCTGCCGGCAGGTGGGCGAGCAGTTCTTCGGTGCGTTTCAAACCGAGGCGATTGATCGCCACTTCAAGGTTTTCCGCAGGTTCGGTCATGCTGCCGTGGGTGTGGCGGTTGGCTTCACGGATGATGCTCAAGGCCAGGGCCGGGCTGTCTTGCATGAGCTCTGTGATATCACGAAGCGAACTGCGGTTATCGGCGATAGCCCTGCAGACACGGTCATGGCTGTCTTGCGTAACCGGCAGGCGCACGCCATCGAGAAGCTTGCCCCAGCCTTCTAGTGTGGTCGGTTTTTGAGTTGGAATGTTCGACGGGTTAGCCATGGTTGGACGCGATCATCGTCTGCATTATCTATACCCGGAGTAGGCCAAATTAGCTTTTCGCTTGAACGGGCTACAGTCTGGCGCAGTTTTGCCGATAAGGAGAAGAAGAGATTTTTCAACTTCCGAATATGACCTTGAACCCGACTCAGTAAGTGCTCTCCTACCTATGGCTAAAATTCTCGGCATCATCGTCGTATTCGCAAGTGTGCTGGGCGGATACGTGCTCTCCCACGGCAAGATTGCCGCCCTGATTCAGCCTTTCGAGGTGATGATTATTGGTGGTGCGGCCTTGGGCGCATTCCTGCAGGCCAACCCTGGCCATATGGTCAAGCACGTTCTGAAGAAAGCCTTCGGGATGTTCAGTTCGCGTTTCAACCACGCCTTTTACCTTGAAGTGCTAGGGCTGATTTACGAGATCCTCAACAAAAGCCGCCGCGAAGGCATGATGGCCATCGAAGGCGACATCGAGGATGCCGCGGCGAGCCCGATCTTCGCCAAATACCCTGCGGTGCTCAAAGATGACCGCATGACCGCGTACATCTGTGATTACCTGCGCATCATGTCCTCCGGCAATATGGCCCCCCATGAGCTCGAAGGCCTGTTCGATATGGAACTGACCAGCCTCAAGGAAGACCTGGATCACCCGTCCCACGCGGTGAACGGCATTGCTGACGCCATGCCGGGTTTCGGTATTGTCGCGGCGGTATTGGGTATCGTGGTGACCATGGCCTCCCTGGGTGATAGTGATCAAAAAATGATCGGTGTGCACGTCGGTGCGGCACTGGTCGGTACCTTCTTCGGTATTCTCGCCGCGTACGGTTTCTTTGGCCCGCTGGCCCATGCCCTGGCCCACGATGCCAAGGAAGAGCTGAATGTCTACGAGGCCATCAAGGCTTCGCTGGTTGCTTCTGCGTCAGGTATGCCGCCATCGCTGGCCGTGGAATTCGGTCGCAAGGTGCTGTACCCGGCGCACCGTCCAAGCTTCGCTGAGCTGGAACAAGCGGTTCGCGGTCGATAGTGCTCTGTTTTGCAAATACGTTCCTTTTTTGGCGAGTGACTGTTGTTGCCAGACAAGGCGCCGCGACGAGTCATAGCTTGCTATGGCGAGGAGCGGCAACGCCGTATGGCGACAACAGGCACCGTCAAAAAGGAACAGTATTTGTGAGACAGAGCACTCTGTATGGAAAATAACCAGCCGATCATCATCAAGCGCGTCAAGAAATACGCGGGCGGGCATCACGGTGGTTCCTGGAAAATCGCTTTCGCGGATTTCGCGACGGCGATGATGGCGTTCTTCCTGGTGCTGTGGCTACTGTCCAGCGCAACACCGGAACAGAAAATCCTCATTGCCGGTTACTTCAAAGACCCGGTCGGCTTTACCGAAAGTGGCACGCCGTACATCATCGATCTGGGCGGCTCTCCGACCCTGACGTCGGAGAAAACCCTCAACCCTGAAGTGGAGTCGCAGCCAGACCGAGTCACCATCGACACCGAACAGGTCGAAAGCATGGCCGAGCAGGTTGAGAGGGAGCGCCTGGAACTGTTGCTGCAGGAGTTGCAGAACAAGGTCGATGAAAATCCGCAGTTGCAGAAATTCAAGGATCAGATCCTGTTCGAGATCACTCAGGATGGTTTGCGCATCCAGATCATGGACGCCGAAAACCGGCCGATGTTCGATTCCGGCAGTGCGCGCCTGAAGCCGTATTTCGAAGACATCCTGCTGGCCATGGCCGATACCATCAAAGCGGTGCCGAACAAGATCAGCATCAGCGGCCACACCGATGCCAAGCCGTACTCGGGCACGGGTGATTTCGGCAACTGGGAACTCTCGGCCAACCGTGCCAACGCCGCCCGTCGTGCGCTGGTCGCCGGCAGCTATCCGGATCAACAGGTGGCACGGGTGGTCGGTTACGCCTCGTCAGCACTGTTCGACCGGGAGAACCCGTTCAACCCGGTCAATCGCCGGATCGACATTGTGGTGCTGACCAAGAAAGCCCAGCGTGCCATCGACGGTTCGCAAGGTACAGAACCTGCACCGGAGCCGGCGCCAACGCCAGGGCAGGGCGGTCCAGGCGAAGTGCCGGCCGAGCCAGTCGATCCGAACGCCTTGCCGGCGGATAAAGAACCACTACCGACGCATGAGCTTCGCGAGCGATTGAACATCTTCGAAAACCCGGCACCGAAACCGGCGGAACCGCCGCAGCAGTGACCCTGCTACCGATCATTTTCGTRGCGCCACGAAAATGATCGGGGTCAGCAAAACAGCACAAAAAAGCCGACAGTGATGTCGGCTTTTTTGTGTCTGTCGATTGTGCGTTGGTTGCGGCTGTAGGGACTATCTGAATTTTCGCGCTAGGGTTCTCTGTAGTGCCAGCATCTGCCTATAGTTTCGCCGTTGCTGCCAAGCACAGGCGCTCGTTGGTGCAGAAAAGTATGACAAAGTTCTGAGAGTGGCTTTCGGTGTTGGGCGTGATGAATATCACTCTAATACCTGCCTTTCTCAGTACCTCGCACCCATCGGTCAGTTCATAAAGCCCTGAATGTCTGCGAACTCGACAGTCCGCTAGAAGGTTAGATGTTGAGGGGGGCTGTTCGATGCATGTAATTAATCAGCCTAAGTAGAGCAGTAGACTAGAGCGCTTTTCTTCGGCATTGCCTGAATGCGAAGAGGGCTTGAATGTATGCACTTGAATGGCCGCAACAAGGCCTGCGCGATTAAAGAGACGGATCCTTCAAGCGGGCGCGCGGAAGTCCTACAGATGTGTCTGACGTTTAATCGGTGGGGAAAGGTGTAGGTCGCAACAAGCGGCCGACCGCCCCGTCAGTGTCGGGGCGGTGGGCGCGTCTGTTTAATAGCTGGTCTCAGGCAAACTGGCGATGATCGAGCGGTAGCTGTTCATCCGTTGCTGCTGCACGCGGCCTTCTTCGAGGGCCTTGAGCAGGGCGCAACCGGGTTCGCGGTCGTGCTTGCAGTCGCGGAAGCGGCAGGTGCCGATCAGGTCGTTGAACTCGATGAAACCGGCTTCGACGTCGGCGCGGCTGACGTGGCCCAGACCGAATTCACGAATACCCGGGGAGTCGATCAACTCACCGCCACCGGGGAAGTGGAACAACCGTGCAGTGGTGGTGGTGTGGGTGCCCTGGCCGGACAGCTCGGACAACGGGCCGACACGGGCTTCGACTTCCGGCAGCAGGCTGTTGACCAGCGACGACTTGCCGACACCGGACTGGCCGACAAACACGCTGATGCGTCCGTCCAATTGTTCTTGAAGTTGCTCCATGCCATTGCCGTGGTGCGCCGAGACTTCCAGTACCGGATAACCGAGCGTGCGGTACACCGCCAGCAAGGCATTCAGGGGCGGGGCATTCTGCTCATCGATCAGGTCGAATTTGTTGAGCAGCAGCAGCGGACGAATCCCGGCGTGCTCGGCAGCGACCAGATAACGGTCGATCAAGTTGGCGTGAGGCTCGGGCAGCGGGGCGAAGACGATGACGATCATGTCGACGTTGGCCGCTACCGGCTTGAGCTGGCCACGGCTGTCCGGACGGCAGAGTTCGGTTTTTCGCGGCAGTTGCGCCACGATCACGCCGATGCCTTGGTTGCCGGCACGCCAGACCACCTGATCACCGGTCACCAGCGCCGGGAGGTTGGCGCGCAAGTGACAGCGGAATACCTGGCCGGCCAAATCGCCATCGAGGGCTTCGACTTCAACCTGTACACCGAAGTGCGCGATCACCAGGCCCGTCTGTTCCGGACCCAGGTCGCCACCCTCAAGTGCCTCGACAGCCGAGGACTCCCGTTTGGCGGCGCGGGCAGCGCGTTCGCCCTGAATCTTTTCGATGCGCCAGTTTTGACGACGATTGAGTTGGCGTTTGGCCATGGGTGTTCCGTATCAAGAATGCAGCGATTAGGTAAAACGGCCGCGAGTTTAGCACGCCCCGCCAGTTGCCTAAGCTAAACTGCGCAGCATTGCCTAGGAGCCGACACATGCAAAACCCGCAGAATCTGATCTGGATCGACCTGGAAATGACTGGTCTGAACCCTGATACCGACGTCATCATCGAGATGGCCACCATCGTCACCGACAGTGATTTGAACACCTTGGCCGAAGGTCCGGTGATCGCCATCCACCACAGCGACGAAATTCTCGCCGGCATGGACGAGTGGAACACCCGTCAACACGGCGGTTCGGGCCTGACCCAGCGCGTGCGTGACAGCCGCATCAGCATGGCCGAAGCCGAAGCCGAGACCATCGCCTTCCTGGAGCAGTGGGTGCCCAAGGGCAAATCGCCGATTTGCGGCAACAGCATCTGCCAGGACCGTCGCTTCCTTTATACGCACATGAAATCCCTGGAAAGCTTTTTCCACTACCGCAACCTCGACGTCTCGACCCTCAAAGAGCTGGCCGCTCGCTGGGCGCCGGACGTGCGCGACAGCTTCAAAAAGGGTAGCACCCACCTGGCGCTGGACGACATCCGTGAGTCGATTGCCGAGTTGCAGCACTACCGCAAGCATTTCATCAAGTTCTAATGCTGCTGGGCCCATGTGGCGAGGGGGCTTGCCCCCGTTCGGCTGCGAAGCAGTCGTAAACCTTTGCTCGCGTACGACTGACAAATGCAGGGGGAGCGCTTCGCACTCCAGCGGGAGCAAGCTCCCTCGCCACAGGTATTGATCGCCCTCTTTTGGGGCGTCGACGAAGTGAGTAGACTGCGCGCCTTTGTGCAAGGACCGCCGCCATGTTGCTGATGCTCTACCTGATCGCCATCACCGCCGAAGCCATGACTGGCGCGCTGTCTGCCGGCCGTCGCGGCATGGACTGGTTTGGAGTGGTGCTGATCGCGTGCGTCACGGCGCTGGGCGGCGGTTCGGTGCGCGACGTGCTGCTTGGGCACTATCCGCTGACCTGGGTCAAACACCCGGAATACCTGGTGCTGACCTCGATCGCGGCCATGTTCACCGTCTTCGCTGCGCGCTGGATGCGCCATCTGCGTTCACTATTCCTGGTGCTCGACGCCTTGGGCCTGGTGGCGTTTACCCTGATCGGCTGCATGACCGCGCTGGAAATGGGCCACGGCATGCTGGTGGCGTCGGTCAGTGGCGTAATTACCGGCGTGTTTGGCGGCATACTGCGCGACATCTTCTGCAACGACATCCCGCTGATCTTTCGCCGAGAGCTCTACGCCAGCGTCTCGTTCGCCGCGGCGTGGTGCTACATGCTGTGTATCTACCTGCAGTTACCCGGTGAACAGGCGATTCTGATCACGCTGTTTGGTGGTTTCCTGCTGCGGTTGCTGGCGATTCGTTTTCACTGGGAAATGCCGAAGTTCGTTTACAACGACGAAGCCTGATATACACGCATCCCCTGTAGCAGCTGGCGAAGCCTGCGTCGGCCGTTCCGCGCTCGGGCGAAGCAGTCGTAATCCGGCGAGGCGAGTCCTGCGGCTCGAACGCAGCCTTCGGCAGCTGCTACAAGAGTCCGTGTTGTTTCAGTGCCCACTCGACATGCTCACGCACCAACTCCGACGGGTAATCCCTGCGCGCCTTCAACGCTTCGAGCACCGGAATGCTCGACGGCGCGTTACCCAACCCCACCGCCAGATTACGCAGCCATCGCTCATAACCGGCCCGGCGTAACGGCGAACCTTCGGTGCTGCTGAGGAATTTGTCCTCGTCCCACATGAACAGCTCGGCCAATTCGGCGTTGTCCAGGTTGTGCCTTGGTTTGAAGTCGCTTTCGCCGGACGGACGGGCGAAGCGGTTCCAAGGGCAGACGATCTGGCAGTCATCGCAACCGAACACCMGGTTGCCGATCAGAGGGCGTAAGTCTTCCGGGATCGCGCTTTTCAGTTCGATGGTCAGGTAGGAAATGCAGCGCCGGGCATCCAGTACGTACGGGCCGACGAAGGCATTGGTCGGACAGATGTCCAGGCACGCGGTGCAGCGGCCGCAATGTTCGGTGGTGTGGGGCGGATCGACCGGCAGCGGCAAATCGACAAACAGCTCGCTGAGGAAGAAATAGCTGCCGGCCTTGCGATTCAAAACCAGGGTGTTTTTGCCGATCCAGCCAAGACCGGCTTGTTCGGCGATGGCTTTTTCCAGCACCGGAGCGCTGTCGACGAACGCGCGGAAACCAAACGGGCCGATCTCGGCCTGAATTTTATCGGCTAGTTGTTGCACGCGTTTACGGATCAATTTGTGGTAATCGCGACCCAAGGCATAACGCGAGACGTAGGCTTTTTCCGGTTGAGCCAGCAATTGCGCCATTTGCGTGTCGCCTGGCAGGTAGTCCATGCGCAGGGAAACCACGCGCAAGGTACCGGGCACGAGTTCTTCCGGGTGGGAACGTTTGCTGCCGTGGGCGCCCATGTAGTCCATTTCGCCGTGGTAGCCGGCGGCGAGCCAACGCTCCAGGTGCTGCTCATGCTCGGCCAGGTCCAGGCCGCTGATGCCGACTTGCTGAAAGCCCAGCTCGCGACCCCAGTCCTTGATGGATTGGGCGAGGGCGGGCAGGTCTGTAGTAATAGCGGGCATGAGGTGAGAGAAACCGGAGCTGAGGTGCGTATAATTCTGCCAGACATCGGAGCCCGAAGACGCATGCCGCACACTAAAGATGAATTACCCGACGCGCTGTATAGCGCCGCGCAGGTGCGCGGGCTCGATGCGAGCCTGATTGCGGGCGGCACACCGGGCTTCGAATTGATGCAGCGTGCGGCGCGGGCGACCTGGCGTGCGCTGGTCCGGCAGTGGCCGTCGGCGAATGAACTGAGTGTGCTGGCCGGTCACGGCAACAACGCTGGCGACGGTTATCTGGTGGCAGTATTGGCCAAGCGTGCGGGTTGGTCGGTGCGGGTGCTGGCGGTCGGTGATCCTCAGCGTTTGCAGGGTGATGCGGCGTTGGCGCATGTGGAGGCTGTGTCCGAAAACGTCTCGATCGAGGCCTGGACTGCACAGGCCGAGCTGTGCGGCATCGTGTTGGATGCATTGCTGGGCACCGGCCTGACGGGTGACGTGCGAGCGCCTTATGTTGACGCTATCGCGAAGATCAACGGCTGCGGTTTGCCGGTGGTGGCGGTGGATATCCCTTCAGGCCTTTGCGCCGACACCGGTCGCGTCCTCGGTGCGGCGGTGCAAGCCGATCTCACTGTGACCTTCATCGGATTGAAGTTGGGGCTGTTCACCGGTGATGCCGCAGAAGTCGTCGGTGAACTGGTTTTCAATGATTTACACGCCGATCCGCAGCTGATTGGGGCCACGTCGGTCAGCGCTCGTCGCCTGACGGCCGGTAACTTGCCGCGCCTTGCCCCCCGAACGCCGACTTCCCACAAAGGCAAATTCGGCCATGTGTTGCTGATCGGTGGTGATCGTGGTTTGGGTGGCGCGATCCTGTTGAGTGCGCAAAGCGCTCTGCGCAGCGGGGCCGGCATGGTCTCCGTGGCTACTCGCAGTGAGCATGTCGGCGCCGCTCTGTCTAGAATCCCTGAAGCCATGGTGCTGGGCACGTCATCGGCCAACCAGCTGATGGAGCTGCTGCAAAAAGTTTCCGTACTGGTGGTCGGTCCCGGCTTGGGGCAGGCTTCCTGGGGGCGCAGTTTGCTGTCGGCGGCCGCCAATGCACCGTTGCCACAAGTCTGGGACGCCGATGCGTTGAACATGCTGGCCGACGAACGCGTGAATTTGCCCCTGGATTGCGTGATCACGCCGCATCCGGGTGAAGCGGCGCGGTTGCTAGGGGTCAGCACCGCCCAGGTACAGGCTGATCGCCCGGCAGCAGCGCATGCATTGAGCAAAAAATATACAGCTGTCGTGGTGTTGAAAGGCGCCGGCAGCCTGATTGCCAGCCCCGATGGGCGTCTGGCGTTGTGTCATCAAGGTCATCCGGCCATGGCTGCGGCCGGTCTGGGCGACGTGCTGGCCGGTTTGGTGGGCGCGCTGTTGACGCAAGGCATGCAGGCGTTCGACGCCGCTTGTCTGGCGGTCTGGCTGCACGCCAATGCAGGTGAGCAACAAGGTAAAGAGGGCCGTGGGCTGGCGGCCAGTGATCTGATCCCGGCCATTCGTCAGTTGTTGGAGGAGCAAGCACCGTGTCTGAAGTAACCCTGTACCTGGCTGATGAAGAGGCGATGACCGATTTTGGCGCACATATCGCAAAAACCACCCAAGGGCACGGTCTGATTTTTCTGGAAGGGGACTTGGGAGCGGGGAAAACCACGCTGTCGCGGGGCATCATCCGGGGATTGGGGCATGTCGGTGCAGTAAAAAGTCCGACATTCACTTTGGTCGAGCCATACGAGATCGGAGACATCCGCGCCTTCCATTTCGACCTGTACCGTCTGGTCGATCCGGAAGAGCTGGAGTATCTCGGCATTCGCGACTACTTCGATGACGACGCCCTGTGCCTGATCGAGTGGCCCGATAAAGGTGCAGGCTTTTTGCCAAAGCCCGACCTGACCATTACCATTAGCCCGCAAGGCAGCGGGCGTTCGCTGAAAATTTTATCCCAGGGCTCGCGTGGCGAGGCCTGGTGTGCCGCTTTGGCATTGGAAACCAATTAAATGATGGGGTCAGGTATGCGCTTTCGCGCGATGGTAGCTGCCGTAGGATTGTTGTTTTTGGCGGTAACCGTCGACGCTGTGGCCGACTCGAAGGTCAATAGCGTTCGCCTGTGGCGGGCGCCGGATAACACACGCCTGGTATTCGACCTGACCGGGCCTGTGCAACACAGCGTGTTCACCCTGACCGCTCCGGATCGGCTGGTGATCGACATCAATGGTGCGACACTCGGTGCACCGCTGAACGTCAACACCTCCAACACCCCCATCACCGCCATGCGCTCGGCTCAACGCACACCGACCGACCTGCGGGTGGTCATCGACCTGAAAAAGGCCGTGACCCCGAAGAGCTTTTCCCTGGCGCCGAACGCCCAATACGGCAACCGCCTGGTGGTTGATCTGTTTGATAGCGCCGCCGATGCGTCGCCGTCGCCGTCGCCAACCCCAACCCCAACCTCAACCCCTTCGGTTGCCATGGCGCCGGCAGTGCCGGTCACGCCGGTTGAACCTGCGATCAAGCTTCCACCTGCACCGGCCGGCAAGCGCGACATCCTTGTGGTGATCGATGCTGGTCACGGCGGCGAAGACCCGGGAGCCTCGGGCTCTCGCGGACAGAAGGAAAAAGACGTGGTATTGGCCATCGCCCGTGAATTGCAGCGTCAGGTCAACGGCATGAAAGGCTTCCGCGCCGAACTGACCCGCACCGGCGACTACTTCATCCCACTGCGCGGCCGTACCGAAATCGCCCGCAAGAAAGGCGCCGACCTGTTCGTTTCGATCCACGCCGACGCCGCACCTTCGGCCGCCGCTTTCGGTGCTTCGGTGTTCGCCCTGTCTGATCGTGGCGCGACATCGGAAACCGCCCGCTGGCTGGCGGACAGTGAAAACCGCTCCGACTTGATCGGCGGTGCCGGCAACGTCAGCCTCGATGACAAGGACCGCATGCTGGCGGGCGTACTGCTCGATCTGTCGATGACGGCGTCGCTGACGTCCAGCCTGGACGTCGGCCAGAAAGTGCTGAGTAACATCGGTCGCGTCACTCCGTTGCACAAACAACGTGTGGAACAGGCCGGGTTCATGGTACTGAAGTCGCCAGATATCCCGTCGATCCTGGTCGAAACCGGGTTCATCTCCAACGCCAACGAAGCCTCCAAGCTTGCGGCAGCGAATCACCAGCAGGCGCTGGCACGTTCGATCAGCAGCGGCGTGCGCCAGTTTTTCCAGCAGAATCCGCCACCGGGCACTTACATTGCGTGGCTGCGCGATTCCGGAAAAATCGCTCAGGGCCCTCGTGATCACCGGGTCAACCCGGGTGAAACCCTGGCGATGATTGCCGTGCGTTATCAGGTGTCGCCAGCCACGCTACGCAGCGCCAACAACCTGTCGAACGATGAGCTGAAGATCGGTCAGCACCTGACCATTCCAGGCACTGAGTTGGCGACTAAACAATGAATCAAGTCGTGACCAATAGCGCCCGCATCGAGCTGCTCAGCCCGCGACTGGCGAACCAGATTGCCGCCGGCGAGGTGGTTGAGCGTCCGGCATCGGTGATTAAAGAACTGCTGGAAAACAGCCTCGACTCCGGCGCCAAACGCATCGATGTCGATGTCGAACAAGGTGGCGTCAAGTTGCTGCGGGTACGCGACGACGGCAGTGGTATTTCTGCCGATGACCTGCCGCTGGCCCTGGCCCGACACGCCACCAGCAAAATTCGTAACCTTGAGGACCTGGAACAGGTCATGAGCCTGGGTTTCCGTGGTGAGGCCCTGGCGTCGATCAGCTCCGTGGCGCGCCTGACCCTGACGTCCCGTACCCGAGATGCCGATCAGGCCTGGCAGGTTGAGACCGAAGGCCGGGACATGGCGCCTCGTGTGCAGCCGGCTGCCCATCCGGTCGGCACCTCGGTGGAAGTCCGCGACCTGTTCTTCAATACCCCGGCGCGGCGCAAATTCCTCAAAACCGAAAAAACCGAATTCGATCACCTGCAAGAAGTGATCAAACGTCTGGCGCTAGCGCGGTTCGATGTCGCTTTTCACCTGCGCCACAACGGCAAAACCATCCTCAGCCTGCACGAAGCTCATGACGATGCAGCCCGTGCCCGGCGTGTGGCGGCGATTTGCGGTCCGGGTTTCCTGGAGCAGGCGCTGCCAATTGAGATCGAGCGCAATGGCCTGCATTTGTGGGGCTGGGTCGGTTTACCGACGTTCAACCGCAGTCAGGCAGACTTGCAGTATTTCTTTGTGAATGGCCGCGCGGTGCGCGACAAACTGGTGGCCCACGCGGTGCGCCAGGCCTATCGCGACGTGCTGTTCAATGGTCGGCATCCGACGTTCGTGCTGTTTTTCGAAGTGGATCCGGCGGGTGTCGACGTCAACGTGCACCCGACCAAGCACGAAGTTCGTTTCCGTGACGGGCGCATGGTTCACGATTTTCTCTATGGCACGCTGCACCGCGCCTTGGGCGATGTGCGACCGGAAGATCATCTGGTCGCACCAGTGGCGACGGCCATCGTGCGACCGACCGGCCTCGATGCCGGTGAATTCGGCCCGCAGGGCGAGATGCGCCTGGCGGCCAATGCGCTGCTGGAGCAACCCCAGGCGCAGCCGTCCTTCAACACCCCAGCTGGTTCGGGCGCCGGCGCCGGCTATCAGTATCAATACACGCCGCGACCTCAGTCCGGGGTTCCGGTCGCCGAAGCTCAGGCCGCCTACCGCGAGTTTTTTGCGCCGCTGCCCGAGGCCAACGCGGTAGCGCTGCCGGCCGGGCAGGACGACATTCCGCCGCTGGGTTACGCCTTGGCGCAACTCAAAGGTATCTACATTCTGTCGGAAAATGCCCAGGGCCTGGTGCTGGTAGACATGCACGCGGCTCACGAGCGGATCATGTACGAACGCCTGAAAATCGCCATGGCCAGCGAAGGCCTGAGCGGCCAACCGCTGCTGGTGCCGGAATCCTTGGCAGTCAGTCAGCGCGAAGCCGATTGCGCCGAAGAGCACGTCGCGTGGTTCCAGCGTCTGGGTTTTGAACTGCAGCGCCTGGGGCCTGAGACCCTGGCCATTCGGCAGATTCCGGCCTTGCTCAAGCAGGCTGAAGCCAACCGACTGGTCAGTGATGTATTGGCGGACCTGATGGAATACGGCTCCAGCGACCGGATTCAGGCCCATCTGAACGAGCTGCTCGGGACGATGGCCTGTCACGGCGCGGTTCGTGCGAATCGGCGTCTGGCGATCCCGGAAATGAACGGTCTGCTGCGCGACATGGAAAACACCGAGCGCAGCGGTCAATGCAACCATGGCCGACCGACCTGGACCCAATTGGGTCTGGACGATCTGGACAAACTCTTCTTGCGCGGTCGTTGATGAGTCAGCTCCCTCCAGCGATTTTTCTGATGGGCCCGACCGCTGCGGGCAAGACCGATCTGGCCATCGAACTGACCAAAGTCCTGCCTTGCGAGCTGATCAGTGTCGATTCGGCACTGGTCTACCGGGGCATGGACATTGGCACGGCCAAACCGTCGAAAGAAATTTTGAGCGAATTCCCGCACCGGTTGATCGACATTCTTGACCCGGCCGAGAGCTATTCCGCTGCTGATTTTCGCCGTGATGCCCTTGAAGCGATGGCTGATATCACTGCACGGGGAAAAATTCCGCTGCTGGTGGGCGGCACAATGCTCTATTACAAGGCGTTGGTCGAAGGTCTGGCAGACATGCCGGCGGCTGATCCGGAGATTCGCGCACAGATTGAAGAAGAGGCTGCACGCCTTGGCTGGCAAGCCCTGCACGAACAATTGGCCGTCATTGATCCGGAATCGGCTGCACGTATTCATCCGAACGATCCGCAGCGACTCAGTCGAGCGCTGGAAGTTTATCGCGTCAGTGGTCAGAGCATGACCGAACTGCGTCTGAGACAAACTGCGCAAAGTACTGAAGCAGCCGCTTCGGGACTGCAACAATTGCCCTATACTGTCGCGAACTTGGCCATTGCTCCGGCAAATCGCCAGGTACTGCACGAGCGAATTAAACAAAGATTCACGAATATGTTGGAACAGGGATTCATTGACGAGGTCGTAGCCCTGCGTAAGAGAAGTGACCTGCATTCCGGGTTGCCGTCTATACGTGCAGTAGGCTACCGACAAGTCTGGGATTACCTGGATGGCAAGCTGACGCAAGCCGAGATGCAGGAGCGCGGAATCATTGCCACGCGCCAATTGGCAAAGCGTCAGTTCACCTGGCTGCGCAGTTGGGCTGATTTACACTGGCTGGACAGTCTCGATTGCGACAATCTGCCGCGCGCCTTGAAATACTTGGGGACCATCTCCATATTGAGCTGAGTCTTTTCAATTGCCGTCTATCCTTGGGGGTGTGACGGCTGAAGCCATCTGTTTACCTATTTTTTATTTTGAATCCTTAAAGGAGTGCGGCACATGTCAAAAGGGCATTCGCTACAAGACCCTTACTTGAATACTTTACGTAAAGAGAAAGTTGGGGTGTCTATCTACCTGGTCAACGGTATCAAACTGCAAGGCACGATYGAGTCCTTCGACCAGTTCGTAATCCTGCTGAAAAACACCGTGAGCCAGATGGTTTACAAACACGCTATCTCTACAGTGGTGCCGGTTCGTCCAATTCGTCTGCCTAGCGCAACCGAATCCGAAGCAGGTGACGCTGAGCCAGGTAACGCCTGATAGGAGTCTCCTTTGTTCTTTGAGCGCCACGGTGGTGGTGAGCGAGTCATCCTCGTTCACTTGGATGGACAGGACCCTGAGGCGCGCGAAGATCCGCAGGAGTTTCAGGAGTTGGCTAATTCGGCCGGCGCCGAGACCGTTGCGTTTTTTAACGTGCCGCGTCATCGGCCAACCGCCAAATTCCTCATTGGCAGTGGCAAGGTCGAGGAACTGCGCGACCTGGTCAAGGCCGAAGAGGCCGATCTGGTGATTTTCAATCACATCCTCACGCCCAGTCAGGAACGTAACCTCGAACG
>NZ_JBFUKU010000112.1:0-16687 GCF_056400685.1 Pseudomonas sp. P5_A12
GTCTGTACATGGCCATGCAATTCGGCATCCGCGCGGCCAACTACCCGCTGACCGAAGACGACATGGAACGCCTGACCCTGCCAAGCGCCCTGCGCGCCCACCAGCACAAGCTGTTTGGCCTGACCATCGACCCGGACCGCCTTACCGCGATCCGTAACGAGCGCAAGCCTAACAGCCGTTATTCAAGCTATGCCCAGTGCGAGTTTGAAGTGCGCGAGGTGGAAAACCTGTTCCGCCGCGAGAACATCCCGCACATCAACTCCACGCATTTCTCGGTGGAAGAGATATCCGCGAAAATCCTCGTAGAGAAAGGCGTGGAGCGGCGATTCAAGTAGTTCTGCGTCGCCTG
Source organism: Pseudomonas sp. P5_A12 (assembly GCF_056400685.1). NCBI lineage: Bacteria > Pseudomonadati > Pseudomonadota > Gammaproteobacteria > Pseudomonadales > Pseudomonadaceae > Pseudomonas > Pseudomonas sp. P5_A12. The sequence goes on from NZ_JBFUKU010000112.1 coordinate 350, forward strand.
CTCTATTGTCATCGCGAGCAGGCTCGCTCCCACAGTGGTTTTTTGTCGCACACAACGCTATGTCACTGAAAACCGACTGTGGGAGTGAGCCTGCTCGCGATGGCGGTGAGACTGACAACATTGATGTTGAATGTCTGGGCCTCATCGCGAGCAGGCTAGCTCCTACAGGGGTTCGGTGTCGGATTAGAAAGAGTCGCCCGGTACGCGGACAAACCCTTCCATCAATACCCGCGCACTGCGGCTCATGATGGCTTTATTCACGGTCCATTCACCGCTCACCAGGCTGGCTTCGGCGCCAACGCGCAACGTGCCGGACGGATGGCCGAAACGTACGGCGTTGCGCTCAACACCGCCTGCCGCCAGGTTCACCAACGTGCCGGTAATCGCTGCTGCCGTGCCAATGGCCACAGCCGCTGTGCCCATCATCGCGTGGTGTAATTTCCCCATCGACAATGCACGTACCAGCAGGTCGACATCCCCCGCCGCAATCGCCTTGCCGCTGGACGACACGTAATCCGCCGGCTTGGCCACGAAGGCCACCTTAGGGGTGTGCTGACGCTTGGCCGCTTCGTCGAGGTTCGAAATCAGGCCCATGCGCAGCGCGCCATAAGCACGAATCGTCTCGAACATCGCCAGCGCTTTCGGATCGCTGTTGATTGCGCCCTGCAGCTCGGTGCCGGTGTAACCGATGTCCTCGGCATTGACGAAAATCGTCGGGATGCCGGCATTGATCATGGTTGCCTTGAACGTCCCGACGCCGGGTACTTCGAGGTCGTCCACCAGGTTGCCAGTAGGGAACATCGAACCACCGCCGCCCTCTTCTTCCGCTGCCGGGTCGAGGAATTCGACTTGTACTTCAGCGGCTGGAAAGGTCACGCCGTCGAGTTCGAAATCACCGGTTTCCTGCACTTCACCGTTGGTGATCGGCACGTGGGCGATGATGGTCTTGCCGATGTTGGCCTGCCACACACGAACCACGGCCAAGCCGTTGTGCGGGATGCGGCTGGCGTCGACCAGACCATTGCTGATGGCAAACGAACCGACCGCTGCGGTCAGGTTGCCGCAGTTACCGCTCCAGTCTACGAATGGCTTGTCGATGGAGACCTGACCAAACAGGTAATCAACGTCGTGATCAGCCTTGAGGCTTTTCGACAGGATCACGGTTTTGCTGGTGCTGGAGGTTGCGCCGCCCATGCCGTCGATTTGCTTGTCGTACGGGTCGGGACTTCCGATCACGCGCAGCAACAAGGCATCCCGGGCCGGGCCGGGAATTTGTGCCACTTCGGGCAGGTCTTTCAGGCTGAAAAACACGCCTTTGCTGGTGCCGCCACGCATGTAGGTGGCAGGGATTTTGATCTGAGCTGCGTGAGCCATGTGCTCGTTACTCCTTACCTTGAAAACAGACACGGGACTTAAAGTCCCGTGTCCGTACAGCGTGTGTTAAACGGCGACTGCCGATTCTTCGAGGAAGTCCTGGGCAAAGCGTTGCAACACGCCGCCGGCTTCGTAGATCGACACTTCTTCAGCGGTGTCCAGGCGGCACATGACCGGCACATCGACACGTTCGCCATTTTTGCGATGGATCACCAGCGTCAGTTCGGCGCGCGGTGTGCGCTCGCCGATCACGTCGTAGGTTTCACTGCCGTCGATGGCCAGGGTGTGACGGTTGGTGCCGGCTTTGAATTCCAGTGGCAACACGCCCATGCCCACCAGGTTGGTGCGGTGAATGCGCTCGAAACCTTCAGCGGCAATCGCTTCCACACCCGCCAGGCGTACGCCTTTGGCTGCCCAGTCGCGGGACGAACCCTGACCGTAGTCGGCGCCGGCGATAATGATCAGCGGCTGTTTGCGTTCCATGTAGGTTTCGATGGCTTCCCACATGCGCATCACTTTGCCTTCCGGCTCGACGCGTGCCAGCGAACCCTGCTTGACCTTGCCGTTCTCCACAACCATTTCGTTGAACAGTTTCGGGTTGGCGAAGGTGGCACGTTGTGCTGTCAGGTGGTCACCACGGTGGGTCGCGTAGGAGTTGAAGTCCTCTTCCGGCAGGCCCATTTTCGCCAGGTATTCACCGGCGGCGCTGTCCAGCATGATCGCGTTCGACGGCGACAGGTGGTCAGTGGTGATGTTGTCTGGCAGCACTGCCAACGGGCGCATGCCCTTGAGCGGACGTGCCCCGGCCAACGCGCCTTCCCAGTACGGCGGACGGCGGATGTAGGTGCTCATTTCGCGCCAGTCGTACAGCGGCGCAACTTTCGGGCCGGTGTCTTCGTGGATGGCGAACATCGGGATGTAGACCTGACGGAACTGCTCCGGCTTCACCGAGGCCTTGACCACGGCGTCGATTTCTTCGTCGCTTGGCCAGATATCTTTCAGGCGGATTTCCTTGCCATCGACCACAGCCAGTACATCTTTTTCGATGTCGAAACGGATGGTCCCGGCGATGGCATAAGCGACCACCAATGGCGGCGAGGCGAGGAACGCTTGTTTGGCGTACGGGTGGATCCGGCCGTCGAAGTTGCGGTTACCGGACAGTACAGCGGTGGCGTACAGGTCACGGTCGATGATTTCTTGCTGGATCACCGGGTCCAGTGCGCCGGACATGCCGTTGCAGGTGGTGCAGGCGAAGGCGACGACGCCGAAGCCCAGCTGTTCCAGCTCGTCGGTCAGACCGGCTTCATCCAGGTACAACGCGACGGTTTTCGAACCCGGTGCCAGGGACGATTTCACCCAGGGCTTGCGGGTCAGGCCGAGCTTGTTGGCATTGCGCGCCAGCAGGCCGGCAGCGATCACGTTACGCGGGTTGCTGGTGTTGGTGCAGCTGGTGATGGCAGCGATGATCACGGCGCCGTCGGGCATTTGGCCAGGCACGTCGTCCCACTGACCGGAGATGCCTTTGGCAGCCAGATCGGAAACCGCCACGCGGGCGTGCGGGTTGCTTGGGCCGGCCATGTTGCGCACGACCGTGGACAGGTCGAAGGTCAAGCCGCGCTCGTATTGCGCGCCCTTCAGGCTGTCGGCCCACAGGCCTGTAGTCTTGGCGTAGTTCTCGACCAGTTGCACCTGATCGTCTTCACGACCAGTGAGCTTGAGGTAGTCGATGGTCTGCTGGTCGATGTAGAACATCGCAGCCGTGGCGCCGTATTCCGGGGCCATGTTGGAAATGGTTGCGCGGTCACCCAGGGTCAGCGCGGCGGCGCCTTCACCGAAGAACTCCAGCCAAGCGCCAACGACTTTTTGCTGGCGCAGGAACTCGGTCAACGCCAGCACCATGTCGGTGGCGGTGATGCCCGGTTGCAGCTTGCCGGTCAGTTCGACGCCGACGCTTTCTGGCAGACGCATCCAGGAAGCACGTCCGAGCATCACGCTCTCGGCTTCGAGACCGCCCACACCAATGGCGATCACACCCAGCGCATCTACGTGCGGGGTGTGGCTGTCGGTGCCGACGCAGGTGTCGGGGAACGCCACGCCGTCACGCACCTGGATCACCGGAGACATTTTCTCCAGGTTGATCTGGTGCATGATGCCGTTGCCTGGCGGGATCACGTCGACGTTCTTGAACGCCTTCTTGGTCCAGTTGATGAAGTGAAAACGGTCTTCGTTACGACGGTCTTCGATGGCGCGGTTCTTCTCAAACGCGTCCGGATCAAAACCACCGCGCTCGACGGCCAGGGAGTGGTCGACGATCAATTGGGTCGGCACCACAGGGTTCACTTGCGCCGGATCGCCGCCTTGCAGGGCGATGGCATCACGCAGACCGGCGAGGTCGACCAAAGCGGTCTGGCCGAGAATGTCGTGGCACACTACGCGGGCCGGGAACCACGGGAAATCGAGGTCGCGCTTGCGTTCGATGAATTGCTTCAGGGATTCGGTGAGCGTGGCCGGGTCGCAGCGACGCACAAGGTTTTCCGCCAGCACGCGCGAGGTGTACGGCAGGGTGTCGTAGGCGCCTGGGGCAATGGCTTCGACTGCCGCGCGGACGTCGAAGTAATCCAGATGGCTGCCGGGCAGCGATTTACGAAATTCTGTGTTCATCGTCAGGGACTCGGTCACGGTAATTACAAAAGGGTGGGGCCTGGTACAGCTCCTGAACTGAAAGCGGACCTCTGTAGGAGCTGGCTTGCCGGCGATTGCGGTGGGTCAATCAACGAAGATGTTGGATGACACATCGCCTTCGCTGGCAAGCCAGTTCCTACCGGGCCACCGGTTCATTCAGTGACCTGTGCAGGCACCCCACCATTCAGCGTTGTTCGATTGGCACGAACTTGCGCTGTTCGACGCCGGTGTACTCGGCGCTCGGGCGGATGATGCGGTTGTTGGCACGTTGTTCGAACACGTGAGCAGCCCAACCGGTCAGACGCGAGCAGACGAAAATCGGTGTGAACAACTTGGTCGGAATGCCCATGAAGTGGTACGCCGAGGCATGGTAGAAGTCGGCATTCGGGAACAGTTTCTTTTGCTCCCACATGGTCTTGTCGATGGCTTCGGAAACCGGGAACAACACTTTGTCGCCCACTTCGTCAGCAAGTTTTTTCGACCAGCCCTTGATCACTTCGTTACGCGGATCGTTGTCCTTATAGATCGCGTGACCGAAGCCCATGATCTTGTCTTTGCGCTCGAGCATGCCGAGTGTGCCTTCGATCGCCGCTTCAGGCGAGCTGAAGCGCTCGATCATTTCCATCGCAGCTTCGTTGGCGCCGCCGTGCAGTGGACCACGCAGCGAGCCGATCGCGGCGGTGATGCAGGAGAACAGATCCGACAGGGTGGACGCGCAAACACGTGCGGTGAACGTCGACGCGTTGAACTCGTGCTCTGCGTAGAGGATCAGCGAAACGTTCATCACCTTGACGTGCAACTCGCTCGGCTTTTCGCCGTGCAGCAGGTGCAGGAAATGACCACCGATCGACGGCTCGTCAGTCACGCAGCTGATGCGCTTGCCGTCGTGGCTGAAGCGATACCAGTAGGTCATGATCGCCGGGAACGCGGCCAGCAGACGGTCGGTCTTGTCGTGCTGCTCGGAGAAATCGTTCTCCGGTTCCAGGTTGCCCAGGAACGAGCAGCCGGTACGCATCACGTCCATCGGGTGGGCGTCGGCGGGGATGCGTTCCAGCACTTCTTTCAACGCTTGCGGCAGGTCACGCAGCTTGCTCAGCTTGCTGACGTAGGCGTCCAGTTGCGCCTGGCTCGGCAGTTCGCCGTACAGCAGCAGGTAGGCGACTTCTTCGAACTGAGCGTCAGCCGCCAGTTCACGAACGTCGTAGCCACGATAGGTCAGGCCTGCGCCCGATTGGCCCACAGTGGACAGTGCGGTTTGCCCGGCAACCTGGCCACGGAGCCCGGCGCCACTGAGTACTTTTGCTTCGGCCATTGCTGTCTCCAGAATTTCTTGAATTTGTTAGGGAATCTGCAATTTCTTTCAGATTTACATCGCACACGTGTAGCAGCTGTCGAGCACCGCGAGGCAGCGTTCGGCTGCGAAGCAGTCGTAAACCCGGTTGCCCGGCTGGCGAGTCCTTCGGCCTCGAACGCAGCCTCGCAGGCTCGGCAGCTGCTACAGGAATGCGTCCGTCATTACTTCTTCGCGGCGAACAACGCATCGAGCTTCTGCTCGAAGGTGTGGTAGTCGATGCGATCGTAAAGCTCCATGCGGGTCTGCATGGTGTCGATGACATTTGCCTGCGTACCATCGCGGCGCAGGGCGGTGTAAACGTTTTCTGCAGCCTTGTTCATGGCACGGAATGCCGACAGCGGGTACAGCACCAGCGAAACGTCGACAGCCGCCAGTTGCTCGGTGGTGTACAGCGGCGTCGCGCCGAATTCGGTGATGTTGGCCAGGATCGGCGCTTTCACACGGCTGGCGAACAGCTTGTACATGTCCAGTTCGGTGATGGCTTCCGGGAAAATCATGTCGGCGCCAGCCTCGATGCACGCGGCAGCGCGATCCAGGGCAGATTCCAGACCTTCCACTGCCAGGGCGTCGGTACGGGCCATGATCACGAAGCTGTCGTCGGTACGGGCATCGACCGCCGCCTTGATGCGATCAACCATTTCTTGCTGGGTCACGATCTCTTTATTAGGACGGTGGCCGCAGCGCTTGGCGCCAACCTGGTCTTCAATGTGAATCGCCGCAGCGCCGAACTTGATCATCGACTTCACGGTACGGGCCACGTTGAAGGCCGACGAACCGAAACCGGTGTCCACGTCCACCAGCAGTGGCAGGTCACAGACGTCGGTGATGCGACGCACGTCAGTCAGCACGTCATCCAGGCCGGTGATACCCAGATCCGGCAGGCCGAGGGAGCCGGCAGCCACCCCGCCACCCGACAGGTAGATCGCCTTGAAACCGGCGCGCTTGGCCAGCAACGCGTGGTTGGCGTTGATCGCGCCGACCACTTGCAATGGATGCTCGCTGGCGACCGCATCGCGGAAACGCTGGCCTGGAGTGCTCTTGTTCAAACTCATGACTCACCTCGTTTGGCTGTCGGGTTAGCGCCGTCCTGGTAATGACGGGCGATATTGCGTTTGGAGGCGCCGATGTGACGGCGCATCAACAWCTCGGCCAGCTCACCGTCACGGTCGGCGATGGCATCGAGAATTCGGTGGTGCTCGGCAAATGCCTGGTGCGGGCGATTAGGTACGGTGGAAAACTGAATGCGGTACATGCGCACCAGTTGATACAGCTCGCCGCAGAGCATTTGGGTCAGCGTGCGGTTGCCGCTGCCCTGGATGATTCGGTAATGAAAGTCGAAATCGCCTTCCTGCTGGTAGTAGCCTAGTCCGGCCCGAAACGCCTCATCGCGTTCGTGGGTTTCGAGGACACGACGCAGCTCGTCGATTTCTTCGAGGGTCATGCGCTCGGCAGCCAGGCGGCAGGCCATGCCTTCCAGGGACTCACGGATTTCGTAGAGTTCCAGCAACTCGGCATGGTTCAGCGAAACCACCCGCGCCCCGACATGCGGCACGCGCACCAGCAGCCGCTGGCCTTCCAGGCGGTGGATCGCCTCACGCAGCGGCCCGCGGCTGATGCCATAGGTGCGCGCCAGCTCCGGTTCGGAGATTTTGCTGCCCGGAGCGATCTCGCCCTTGACGATGGCCGCCTGAATACGCCGAAAGACGTTTTCGGAAAGCGTCTCCGAATCGTCTTGGGTAGTGAGCGGGGGATCCAGTTGATCCAGCATATTGTCGACACCTTGAAAGCTGATGGCGCAAAAACTATCGAAAACAGGGCGCACAGTCAAAGCTTAATTCGATATTGTCGACAATCGTCTAATAACCAGCCGCACCATAACAAAGCAGAACAGGGGTTATAGCCGCCTGCCAGTGCTGGCGCCACCCATCCACCGTGCTAGAATGCCGCCCGCATTTGTTTGTGGCATCTGCACTGCTTGTCATTAATAGGTGACAGGCATACGAGGGAACTTGTGCAGCAATGCCAGGGCCTTGAATCGAAGTACGGACCGCTGCACACCAGGATTTATGAGACTCAAGCCCTTCCCGACATTCCTTTATCTCCTTTGCCTGCCCGGTTTTGCCGCGGCAGGGGAAAAGACGGTGTACGGCCTCAACGAGTACGCGTCCCTGGATGGCATCAACCTTGAAGTCGCGGCCAAACTCGACACCGGGGCGAAGACTGCTTCACTGAGTGCTCGCGACATCAAACGCTTCAAACGCAATGGCGAGTCCTGGGTGCGCTTTTACCTGGCCATCGACGCCGCCCATTCGCACCCGATCGAACGCCCACTGGCCCGCGTCAGCAAGATCAAGCGCCGGGCCGGTGACTACGACCCGGAAGAAGGCAAGAAGTACAYGGCCCGCCCGGTGATCGAGCTGGACATTTGCATGGGTTCGGCTTTACGCAGCATCGAAGTGAACCTGACCGACCGCAGCGCTTTCCAATACCCGTTGTTGATCGGCTCCGAAGCGCTCAAACGCTTCGACGCGCTGGTCGACCCCAGTCTTAAATACGCTGCTGGCAAACCCGCCTGCGCCACCGACGCTCATACCGCAGAGTAATTCCAATGCGCTCTCTTACCCTCCATCTGAAAATGCTGATCGCCATCATGGTGGTGCTGGGCATTTCAGTTACGGCCTATCAGATCTTCGTGCTCGGCATTCCCGTGACCGAAGACGCCACCGACGACTTGTGGAACATCGACGCCAAGGTTGAGTTCGTCGCCAGTGCCAAGGACCCGGTCAAGATCCAGATGTTCGTGCCACCGCTGAGCCGCGACTTCGTCAGCCTCAACGAGAGCTTCATCTCCAATAATTACGGCGTGGCGGTGAACCGTGTCGACGGCAACCGCAAGGTCACCTGGTCGGCACGCCGGGCCAAGGGCAACCAGACACTGTATTACCGCCTGGTGCTGACCAAGCGTTACTCCGGCGAAAAATCCAAAGTCAAAGGCCCGACCTTCCGCGACAGCATCGCGATTGAAGGCCCGGAAAAACTCGCCGCCGACGCCCTGCTCGCACCGATTCGCCAGCATTCGGCGGATGTCGAAACGTTCATTGGCGAAGCGATCAAGCGGGCCAACAACCTCAGCGACGACAATGTGAAACTGCTGCTGGCCGGCGATCCGTCCACGGCGAATAAAGCCAAAATCATCGAACTGGTACTGTCCATCGCCCACGTGCCGGTGGAAAAGGTCCACACCATTCGTCTGGTGGCCGACCAGCCTCAAGTGCCTGAGCTGTGGTTGCGCAGCTTCAACGGCACGGACTGGCTGTACTTCAACCCCGAAACCGGTGAACAAGGCCTGCCGACCGACCGTTTGCTGTGGTGGACCGGCGACGAAAACCTGATCACGGTCGATGGCGGCAAAAAAGCCAGCGTGACGTTCAGCCTGAACAACAGCGAAATGAACGCCATTCGCCTGGCCAAGCTGACCGATGAAAACACCGACGCCAACTTCCTCGAATACTCGTTGTATGGCCTGCCGCTGCAAACCCAGCAGACGTTCATGATCATGGTGATGATCCCGATTGGCGTACTGGTGATTCTGATCCTGCGCAACCTGATCGGTATTCAGACGCTCGGCACCTTTACCCCGGTGCTGATCGCCCTCGCCTTCCGCGAAACCCAGCTCGGCTTCGGCATCGTGTTGTTTACGATCATCACGGCGCTGGGGCTCTCGCTGCGTTCCTACCTGGAACACCTGAAGCTGCAAATGCTGCCGAGGCTGTCGGTGGTGCTGACCTTCGTGGTGGTACTGATTGCGGCCATCAGCCTGTTCAGCCATAAACTCGGCCTGGAACGCGGGCTGTCGGTGGCGCTGTTCCCGATGGTGATTCTGACGATGACCATCGAACGCCTGTCGATTACCTGGGAAGAACGCGGCTCGGGCTTTGCCATGAAAGTGGCCATCGGCACCCTGTTCGCCGCGTCCCTGGCGCACTTGATCATGACCGTGCCGGAGTTGGTTTACTTCGTGTTCACTTTCCCGGCGATCCTCTTGATTCTGGTAGCGTTCATGCTGGCGATGGGTCGCTATCGCGGCTACCGCCTGACCGAACTGGTGCGTTTCAAGGCGTTCCTGAAGAAGGCTGACGCCTGATGTTCGGTTTCTGGAAGACCTGGAAGGCCCTGGAAGCCCGAGGCATCATGGGGATCAATCGGCGCAACGCGGACTACGTGCTCAAGTACAACAAGCGCAGCCTGTACCCGATTGTCGATGACAAGATCATTACCAAGGAACGCGCCATTGCTGCCGGCATTCATGTGCCGGAAATGTATGGCGTTATTTCTACCGAGAAGGAAATCGACAACCTCGAAGAGATCATCGGCGGGCGCACCGACTTCGTGATCAAACCGGCCCAGGGCGCGGGCGGTGACGGCATCATTGTGATTGCCGACCGTTTCGAGGGCCGCTACCRCACGGTGTCCGGCAAGATCATCGATCATGAGGAAATCGAGCACCATGTCTCCAGCATCCTCACCGGCCTGTATTCCCTGGGCGGTCACCGCGACCGCGCGCTGATCGAATACCGGGTGATTCCGGACCAGATCTTCAAGAGCATCAGCTATGAAGGCGTGCCGGACATTCGCATCATCGTGCTGATGGGCTACCCGGTGATGGCCATGTTGCGCCTGCCGACCCGGCAATCCGGCGGCAAGGCCAACCTGCACCAAGGCGCCATCGGCGTCGGCGTCGACCTCGCGACCGGCGAGACCCTGCGCGGCACGTGGCTGAACAACATCATCACCAAACACCCGGACACCACCAACGCCGTCGATGGCGTGCAACTGCCCTACTGGGACGGTTTCATGAAACTCGCTGCCGGCTGTTATGAGCTGTGCGGGCTGGGTTACATCGGGGTCGACATGGTCCTGGACCAGGAAAAAGGCCCGCTGATCCTTGAGCTCAATGCCCGGCCTGGGCTGAACATTCAGATTGCCAACGATTGCGGCCTGACCTTGCGCACGCACGCGGTTGAAGCGCGAATGGCAGAATTGAAGGCTCGCGGGATGACCGAAACGGTGAAGGAGCGAGTGGAGTTTGTTCAGGAGATGTTTGGGCATATTCCGGTGGTTGAGGGCTGATCTGAAACCGAGTCGCCCCTTTCGCGAGCAGGCTCGCTCCCACAKTKGATCTATGTCGCACCGAAGATCMAMTGTGGGAGCGAGCCTGCTCGCGAAGACTGACTGCCAGTTACTACAACTTCCAATCCTGCCCACAATCTGCCAATCCCCGACATCCCCTCTAGGAGCAAATCCTACAGAGGACTACAATCGCCACCCCGCCTCGATGGCTGATCTGCCCCGCCCATGTTGACCTGTTCCGTATACCCGCTCCCTTATCGCGCCAACCCCGCCGAGTACTTCGCGGCGATTCGTCATGCCCCCGGCGCCATGCTGCTCGACAGTGGCCGGCCGAGCGCCGAGCGTGGCCGTTTTGATTTGCTCAGTGCCTGGCCGCTGGAGCAATTGGCGGTACTGCCTGACGAAAGCGGCAGCGATTTCCTGCAACGCCTGCGCGACCAACTGACACGCCTCGGTAAAGCGACTGTTCCTCATGAACTGCCCTTCGCTGGCGGCTTGATCGGTTATCTGAGCTACGACTTCGGTCGGCACCTGGAGCATCTGCCGAGCCAGGCGCAAGACGATCTGCACTTGCCCGACGCGCGTTTCGGGTTGTACGACTGGGCCTTGATCAGCGATCACCACTTGCAGACCAGTCAATTGGTGTTTCACCCGTCGTTGATCGATAGCGAACGCCAGCGTCTGACCACACTGTTCAGTCAGCCAACCGCCCAAGCTATTGAACCCTTCAAACTGAAAGCACCGATGAGTGCCGACCTGAGCGCCGACCAGTATCGCCAGGCGCTGGAACGTATTCAAAACTACATTCAGGCCGGTGATTGCTATCAGGTCAACTTCGCCCAGCGCTTCCGCGCTGAGTGCCAAGGCGATCCTTGGGCGGCGTATGTCGCGCTGCGAGCCGCTTGCCCAACACCCTTTTCCGGTTTCCAGAGTCTGCCCGAAGGTGGCGCGGTGCTGAGTCTGTCTCCGGAGCGTTTCGTCAAAGTCAGCGAACGTCATGTGGAAACCCGTCCGATAAAAGGCACCCGCCCTCGCGGCCAGACCGCAGCCGAGGATGCCGCGAACGCCACCGAACTGCTGGCCAGCCCCAAGGATCGTGCGGAAAACCTGATGATTGTCGACCTGCTGCGCAACGACCTCGGCCGAACCTGCCGCATCGGCTCGGTGCGCGTACCGGAGTTGTTCAGCCTGGAAAGCTATCCGAATGTGCACCACTTGGTGAGCAGCGTGACCGGTGAACTGGCGGATGACCGCGATGCGCTGGACCTGATAGCCGGCAGCTTTCCCGGCGGCTCGATCACCGGTGCACCGAAGATTCGTGCGATGCAGATCATTGATGAGCTGGAGCCGACCCGGCGCGGGTTGTACTGCGGGTCACTGCTGTATCTGGATGTGCGCGGCGAGATGGACAGTTCCATCGCGATTCGCAGCTTGTTGGTCAAGGATGGGCAGGTGTGTTGCTGGGGGGGCGGCGGAATCGTCGCCGATTCCGAATGGCAGGCCGAGTATCAGGAATCGATTACCAAGGTCAAAGTCCTGCTCGATACCCTGCAGAACCTTTAAAAGCATCGTCGGAACGCCGCCCGGACCAAGCCCGGCTCCCACAGGTTTGGCGCTAAACCTGTGGGAGCGTGGCTTGTCCGCGATGGCGTCCTCAAGGACGACTAAAGACTCAAAGCCCGATTCGAAGCCTTGATGAACTCTTGCTTCAGTTCTTCAAAGGTGTGCACCGCCGGGAACTGCGGGAACTCGCGGATCACATTGTCCGGTGCATGGAACAGAATCCCGGCATCCGCCTCACCCAGCATCGTGGTGTCGTTGTAAGAATCCCCCGCCGCGATCACCCGGTAGTAAAGGCTCTTGAAGGCCAAAACCGACTGACGCTTGGGATCTTTCTGACGCAACTGATAGCTGGTTACGCGGCCCGAATCGTCGGTAATCAGACGATGGCAGAGCAAGGTCGGGAAGCCCAGTTGACGCATCAGCGGCTGGGAAAACTCGTAGAACGTATCCGACAGAATCACCACCTGAAAACGCTCACGCAGCCAGTTGACGAACTCAATGGCGCCATCGAGCGGCTTGAGCGTGGCAATCACTTCCTGAATATCGGTGAGTTTCAAGCCGTGTTCGTCGAGGATTCGCAGACGTTGCTTCATCAGCACGTCGTAATCGGGAATGTCCCGAGTGGTGGCCCGGAGCGATTCGATCCCGGTTTTTTCGGCGAAAGCGATCCAGATTTCCGGGACCAGTACACCTTCAAGATCCAGACAGGCAATTTCCACAAGACACTCCCATTTGTATTGATTATTGAGTCGAGCGAGCAAAAAGATTGCCGAACTCTAGCGATTCAGGCTGACCGGCGCAACGCAGAGGGCKCGCCAGTGGCTACAGGATTTTGTTACCATCTGGACCATATAGAGCGCCCAGCGCCACCGACCTGTAGGAAGCCGCCCTGATGAGCCCAACGTTCGACGTCGTGGAACTCGCCACGACCTATGCCAATAAATCCGCACAGGACATCCTGAAACTGGCATTCGCCGAGTTTGGCGATGACCTGTGGATATCTTTCAGCGGCGCTGAAGATGTGGTGCTGGTAGACATGGCCTGGAAGCTGAATAAAAACGTCAAGGTGTTCAGCCTCGACACCGGCCGCTTGCACCCGGAAACCTACCGTTTCATCGATCAGGTACGCGAGCACTACAAGATCGACATTGAACTGGTGTCGCCGGACTACACGAAACTTGAACCGTTCGTGAAGGAAAAAGGCCTGTTCAGTTTCTACAAGGACGGCCATGGCGAATGCTGCGGTATCCGCAAGATCGAGCCGCTGCGCCGCAAATTGTCCGGCGTAACCGCTTGGGCTACCGGTCAGCGCCGCGACCAGAGCCCGGGCACCCGCAGCGCCGTCGCCGTGCTGGAAATCGACACCGCGTTCTCTACACCCGAGCGCCCCCTGTACAAATTCAACCCGTTGGCGCAAATGACCAGCGAAGAGATTTGGGGCTACATCCGCATGCTGGAGCTGCCGTATAACAGCCTGCATGAGCGCGGGTTCATCAGTATCGGCTGCGAACCGTGCACTCGCCCGGTGCTACCGAACCAGCATGAACGCGAAGGTCGCTGGTGGTGGGAAGAGGCGACGCAGAAAGAATGCGGTTTGCATGCGGGGAACATCATCAGCAAGTCCAAGGACTGATTCCCCGCCCTTCTGGGAGCGAGCCAGCTCGCGATGACGGACTTATATTTAACATCAAGCCGCTATCGCGAACAGGCGGATCAGCGGCCTAACACTTTCTAAAACGGCAACCGCGCCTGCAACCACAGCCGTGTCCCTTCGGACTTGTTCTTCGCAGCAAACTCCTCCTGCAACTTGGCTACCACGGCAAAGTCTTTGCTGAAGCGGTACATTGCGTAGGGTCCCAAGGCATCGACCGAACTGCGGTTACCGTTGCCATTGACCGATGCTCCATCAAGGCGGTCATCGGTGGTCTGGCGGTAAACGTAACCATTGATGCCGGCACTCAATGGTCCGGTGAAGCGATAGCCTGCGCTGAACTCAAGAGTGAGTTCATCACCCGAGCGATAGTCGGTTTCCTCGTTCTTTGAGTTGATGCCATAGCGCAGTTTTGCACTGGCTTCCCAATGCTCGGAGGGAAACCAGGTCGCGGCATAGAACGGTGCGACCTGATAGTAGTTTCGTCCGGTGTTCACGGGCTCATCCTTGTCATAAGCGCCGGTCGCCAGGAACGTTTCGACACCGGCAATCTGATGGAGCGTTTTGCCGTGCCAGCCGAGCAATACCGGGGCGAAGCTGAGGTCGGCCAAATCAGTAGAGGTGCCGCCCTTGTCCAGCGGCGCCAAGGGCACGGGGCGGGCAACGTCCAAGGTCAGATCAATGGTGGGTACTGCCAGTGCCACGCGCGTTTCGACATTCGCGCCCAACCATTTCACGCCTGGCCAGACATAGCTCAGGCGCAGGGATACGCTGTCGGATTTAAGGTGGTAGCGGGCGACGTTGGCTTTGTCGTTGCCGTCGTTGCCTTTGACGTCGTCGGCATCGTAATGGGTGTAATACAACAGCGACGTCAGGCCTTCGGGAAACATCAACCCTGACATATTGGTTTCCACCCCAAGCGGGTAGGAGTTGCCATTGCCCTCGGTAGCGCTGACTGCGCCGTGSAAGCAAATCAGCAAGCCGGCGGCCTGCAAGGCGCGAACATGAACAGCCTTCATAGAAAGTCCCTCTTTTTGTTGTTGTCGAGACGCAGCAAACAGCGATGTCCGGTCTTAGTCGTCAGTCATGGCACACCTCGAACAAACCGGCTGCACCCTGCCCGCCGCCCACGCACATGGTCACCACCACATAGCGTGCCCCCCGGCGACGCCCCTCAAGCAAAACGTGCCCGGCCATGCGCGCACCCGACATGCCGTAGGGGTGCCCCATGGCGATGGCCCCACCGTTAACGTTCAGCCGCTGCATCGGGATTCCCAACTGACGCTGGCAATACAGCACCTGGGCGGCGAAGGCTTCATTCAATTCCCACAGATCGATGTCATTGACGCTCAGCCCGTGGCGGGCCAACAGGCGTGGCACCGCCAGCACTGGGCCGATGCCCATTTCATCCGGTGCACAGCCGGCACTGGCAAAGCCTTTGAAGATCCCCAGCGGTCTTGAACCCCTGGCTCTGGCCTGCTCGGCGCTCATCAACACACACGCCGCCACGCCGTCGCTGAGTTGCGAGGCGTTGCCGGCAGTCACGGTTCGATGCTCACCCTCCAGCACCGGTGCGAGCGCAGCCAGTTGGGCACGCTGTGTGYCCGGCCGATTGCATTCGTCTCGGTCGATACGCAGGGACTTGTCGTAATACTCATAACTGGCCTTGTCGACGGCTTTGGAGACGACATCCAGCGGTACGATTTCTTCGTCGAACAGCCCGTCACGCTGGGCCTGAGCCATACGCTGCTGGCTGAGCAAGGCGTAGTCATCCTGATCGGCACGGGAGATGCCGTAACGACTGGCCACCCTTTCAGCCGTCTCGAGCATGCTGATATAGGCATCAGGTCGATGCTCCAGCAGCCACGGGTCTTGACCGTAGTGCTCGTTGGTGTGGGCGTTCTGCACCAGGCTGATGGATTCGCCACCAACCGCCACCATTATCGAGCTGCCGTCCAGCTGGATACGTTGCGCGGCGCTGGCAATGGCCTGTAACCCCGACGCGCAATGGCGGCTAACGGTCTGCGCCGCGACGCTGTCCGGCAACCCGGCTCGCAAAGCGCTGAGCCGGGCAATGTTCTTGCCCTGAGTACCCTCAGGCCGGCCACACCCCATGACCAGTTCTTCCACTTCGGCGCCCTGTATCTGGGCACGTTTGAGCGCTGCCTGGATGATCGACGCGGCCAGGCTGGGCATTGGGGTGTGGTTGAACGCGCCACGATAAGCCTTGCCAATGGCCGATCGGGCATAAGCAACAATCACTGCGTCTTGCATGAGAACCTCCGGCCGAACGCCGCGTGCAGCGTCCGGATGCGATCAAAGTGCCTGCACGATGGCCTGGTGGGCTTCGGTGTGATGGGCCAGTGCCTGATAGGCAGCGGACAGTTCGAGCAAGGGTTCCAGCCGGGTGTGCTGCCCTTCGCGCAACAGCTTCTTGGTCAACCTCAGAGCATGCCCGGGGTTGGCCGCGATCCGTCGGGCCAGGTCTTGAGCAGCCACCAGCAAGTCATCCGGCGCGACAACGCTCGACACCAGGCCATACTCAAGCGCCTGCTGCGCCGACACCGTCTCGCCGGTAAATGAC
>NZ_JBFUKU010000113.1:0-16653 GCF_056400685.1 Pseudomonas sp. P5_A12
CCACACTGACGGTCGATTGAGTCTTGCCCATCTTGCGCGCGGCAGCGGAGAACGACCCGCTTTGCACGGCCTGCACGAACATTTGCAACTGATCCAGCGAGAACTGCATCGGTTTCTCCTCGAGCCCATGTCGGCCTGTCAGGCCATCGTAAAAAACGATGGTTGTTCATTTGCTCCATCGAGTTCAAGCACTGCCACACTGACGGTCGATTGAGTCTTGCCCATCTTGCGCGCGGCAGCGGAGAACGACCCGCTTTGCACGGCCTGCACGAACATTTGCAACTGATCCAGCGAGAACTGCATCGGTTTCTCCTCGAGCCCATGTCGGCCTGTCAGGCCATCGTAAAAAACGATGGTTGTTCATTTGCTCCATCGAGTTCAAGCACTGATTCTAGTCCCGACGTCAGTTCTTCTGCTGCACCGACTTGCGCTGTGCCTGGCCTGTGGATGCCCTCAGGACAATAAAAAAAGCACTTCAGGAGACATTTGATATGAGCAAATCACAGGTTCATCCGGTGGACGAAGTCTTGCCCATCCGCCAACTACTGAGTTTTGGCTTGCAACATGTGTTGGTGATGTATGCGGGGGCAGTAGCGGTGCCACTGATCCTGGGCAGCGCACTAGGGCTGACGGCGGCGCAGGTGGTGACATTGATTAATGCGAACCTGCTGACGTCGGGAATTGCGACGATGATCCAGACCCTCGGTTTCTGGAAGTTCGGCGCACGCCTGCCCTTGATTCAAGGCTGCTCTTTCATAGCCTTGGCGCCCATGATCATGATCGGCAAGGAGTTCGGGCTCACTGAAGTCTTTGGCGCGGTGATCGCCGCCGGAGCAATCACCATCGCTATGGCATCGGTGTTCAGCCGCCTGTTGCGGTTTTTTCCACCGGTGGTGATCGGCAGCCTGATCACCATCATAGGTATCTCGCTGATGCCAGCGGCAGCGATCTGGCTTGGCGGCGGCAATCCCGACTCGGCGGAATTTGGTTCGATGTCGAATTTGTTGTTGGGGCTGGTCACGGTGGTCGTGACCTTGGTGGTTTACGCCAAATTTTCCGGGTTCATCGGCAACCTCAGCGTATTGATCGGGTTGTTTGTTGGCAGCCTGATCGCAGCGGCTTGCGGCATGACTCACTTCGGCCAGGTGAGCAACGCCGCCTGGTTCGAGCTGAGCCCTCCCATGGCTTTCGGCATGCCGCAGTTTTCATTGATGCCGATTCTGGTAATGACGCTGGCCATGTTGGTGATCATGGCCGAGACGACTGGCAATTGTCTGGCGATCGGCAAGCTGACCGGCAAAGTCATTACCCGGCAAACCCTCGGCAATGCATTTCGGGCTGATGGTCTGTCGACGATGCTGGGTGGCATGTTCAACAGTTTTCCCTACAACGCTTTCACGCAGAACACCGGTCTGATCGCACTCTCCAACGTCAAAAGCCGATTCGTCGTGGCTTCGGCGGGGGCAATCATGGTGCTGATGGGCTTGTTTCCCAAGTTGGGTGCGCTGATTGCCGCTGTCCCGGCGCCGGTGCTCGGTGGCTGTGCCGTCGTGATGTTCGGCATGACCACGGTGGCCGGGATTCAGGCGCTATCGCGGGTGCAATTCGAAGGCACCCGCAACGGCATTATCGTCGCGGTTTCGGTCAGTGTCGGGGTGTTGCCGATGTCCTTTCCGGCCCTGTTCGAACATGCCAGCGGCACCCTGAAACTGGTCCTGGAAAGCGGGATCTTTCTCGGGGCGATCACCGCAATCGTGCTGAACATTTTGCTTAATCCTGAAGACAAAAATCAGCCGGTGACCCAAGGCACAGAACTCACCGACTGAGGCGTTTTTCGCCCCGATCCCCACCGGCGAGGGGCCTGTTTGAAAATAATAAGGAGTTCATATGACACGCTTCACTTCCGTTGTACCTGCCGGCGTCACACAGCTTGATCTGCATCTGCTGCGTCGCACCTTTGACCTTGCGCAAGACTCCAAAGCCCGTGGCCGCCATCCGTTTGCCGCGCTGGTGGCGGACAGCGACGGTAACGTCATTGTGGCGACGGGCAACAATTCGATGCCACCCGAAGGTGATCCTACCCAGCACGCCGAATTGGCCGCCGCGGCTCAGGCATCGAAACTGTTAAGCCCGGCCGCTCTGGCTCTCTGCACCCTCTATAGCAGCGCCGAACCCTGCTGCATGTGTGCCGGCGCGATCTATTGGACGGGTATCGGTCGTGTGGTTTACGCGCTGTCCGAACATTCATTGCTCGAACTCACCGGCGCCCACCCGGAGAACCCGACCTTCTCGTTACCTTGCCGAGAAGTGTTCGCCCGCGGCCAGCGAGAGATTCTAACTTTTGGTCCCATGCTTGAAGATGAAGCGGCCAAGGCACATGAAGGTTTCTGGAATTGAGGGGAGGGGGCAAGGCCTTACAGTTCTAGCTGGCTGGCGTTGATTCCGTAAGCGGTGAACGCGGGGGAGGCCCCCGCTACCCAAGGACGCCCAGGTTTACTCCTGCCCAATTGACTCCAAAAATTCCGACCGCTCATCACTCATCCGCGCCACGCAATCATTCTGCGCAATGGTGAAGGCCTTGCTACCACTGGTCGCCGGAAACGCCTCTACCGCGCAATCCGCATCCCGGGTCTTCAGCCATTGCTGCTGGGCGGCCTTGAGCTTGGCGGTGATGTCGGCCAGTTGTGCCGGGTTCTTGCCGTAGGCCGTTTGCATGCGCTCGGCCAGGCTCTGGTAGTTGTCCTTGAGCAGGTCTTCGGCAGCGGTTCTGCTGTAGACCGAGCATTCCAGGGTCTGGATGTCGTTTTCGACTTTGTCGCATGGGTTGTCGTCGGACTCTTCAGCCGCGTGGACGCCGGTCGCTATCAGTGCCAAAGCCAGGAAGATCGATTTCATTGCGCCGCCGCCCCAATCCAATAGTGCATTCATTAAAGCAGCGAATTCTGGCCCATGCGCAGACCCTTGAACAGGTGGCCTGAGACGTCCAATGGCGACCCTTTGTCGCGGATTGACGCTTTCGGCAAACCCCCTGTCGTTTTTGCACCCGGCTACCAAGGCACCGAGGCATATGCTGGCCCAAAGCGCCGACACACGATTCGGCGCATGAATCGCTAATAGGGGACAGCCTGATGAGCCCAGCCGAATTGCACGCCGACAGCATCGTTATCGACGGGCTGATTATTGCCAAGTGGAACCGTGAACTGTTCGAAGACATGCGCAAGGGCGGTTTGACCGCGGCCAACTGCACCGTGTCGGTGTGGGAGGGCTTCCAGGCCACCGTCAACAACATCGCCGCTAGCCAGAAGCTGATTCGCGAAAATAGCGACCTGGTGATTCCGGTGYGCACCACAGCCGACATCCGCAAGGCCAAAGAGCAAGGCAAGACCGGCATCCTCTTCGGCTTCCAGAATGCTCACGCGTTCGAAGACCAGATTGGCTATGTCGAGGTGTTCAAGCAGCTCGGCGTCGGCATTGTGCAGATGTGCTACAACACCCAGAACCTGGTGGGTACCGGCTGCTACGAGCGCGATGGCGGACTGTCAGGTTTCGGTCGTGAAATCGTTGCCGAGATGAACCGCGTTGGCGTCATGTGCGACCTGTCTCACGTCGGCTCCAAGACCTCCGAAGAGGTCATCCTCGAATCGAAAAAACCGGTGTGCTACTCCCATTGCCTGCCGTCGGGTCTGAAAGTCCACCCGCGCAACAAGTCTGATGAAGAACTGAAGTTCATCGCCGATCATGGCGGTTTCGTCGGCGTGACCATGTTCGCGCCGTTCCTGGCCAAGGGCATTGATTCGACCATCGACGATTACGCCGAAGCCATCGAGTACGTGATGAATATAGTCGGCGAAGACGCCATCGGTATCGGCACCGACTTCACCCAGGGCCACGGCCAGGACTTCTTCGAATACCTGACCCACGACAAAGGCTACGCCCGTCGTCTGACCAGCTTTGGCAAGATCATCAACCCGCTGGGCATCCGCACCGTGGGCGAGTTCCCGAACCTGACTGAAACCCTGCTCAAGCGCGGCCATTCCGAGCGCGTGGTGCGCAAGATCATGGGCGAGAACTGGGTCAACGTCCTCAAAGATGTCTGGGGCGAATAACGCCACTTTTTAAACAACGATCCATGTAGCAGCTGCCGAGGTACGAGGATGCGTTGCGGTCCGCAGGACCGCCCTCGGGGGCCGATTCACAGCCCAACGCAGCCTCGCAGGCTCGACAGCTGCTACGGCTAGCTATCGCCTCAACACATTGAATTCTGGAGCTTTACCCATGGCTAAAATCGCCCCGCAATTGCCAATCGAAGTCGACAGCGAAACCGGTGTCTGGACCTCCGACGCCCTGCCGATGCTGTACGTGCCGCGCCACTTCTTCGTCAACAACCACATCGGCATCGAGGAAGTGCTGGGCGCCGAAGCCTACGCCGAAATTCTCTACAAGGCCGGCTACAAATCTGCCTGGCACTGGTGTGAAAAAGAAGCTGAATGCCACGGCCTGGAAGGCGTCGCGGTGTTCGAGCACTACATGAAGCGCCTGTCGCAACGTGGCTGGGGCCTGTTCAAGATCCAGGACATCGACCTCGACAAAGGCACCGCCAGCGTCAAGCTCGAACACTCGGCGTTCGTCTACGTGTACGGCAAGGTCGGGCGCAAGGTCGACTACATGTTCACCGGCTGGTTTGCCGGTGCCATGGACCAGATTCTGCAAGCCCGTGGCAGCAAGATCCGTACAGTTGCCGAGCAAGTCTACGGTGGCTCCGAAGAAGGCCACGACGACGGCCTGTTCACCGTCAAGCCGTTGTAAGTCGAGGAACCCGCCATGGCTTTCGAAGCAATGTTCCAGCCGATCCAGATCGGCAAACTGACCATCCGTAACCGCGTGCTCAGCACCGCGCATGCCGAGGTGTATGCCACCGACGGCGGCATGACCACCGACCGGTACGTCAAGTATTACGAAGAGAAAGCCAAGGGCGGGATCGGCCTGGCGATTTGCGGCGGTTCCTCCAGCGTGGCCATCGACAGCCCGCAAGGCTGGTGGAAGTCGGTCAACCTGGCCGACGACCGGATCATTCCGCACTTCCAGAACCTGGCCGATGCCATGCACAAGCATGGCGCCAAGATCATGATCCAGATTACCCACATGGGCCGCCGCTCCCGCTGGGACGGCGAGCATTGGCCAACCCTGCTGTCGCCGTCGGGCATCCGTGAACCGGTACACCGCGCGACCTGCAAAACCATCGAGCCGGAAGAAATCTGGCGGGTGATCGGTAACTACGCCAGCGCTGCGGCGCGGGCCAAGGCCGGTGGCCTGGACGGCGTCGAACTGTCGGCGGTGCACCAACACATGATCGACCAGTTCTGGAGCCCGCGCGTCAACAAACGTACCGACGAATGGGGCGGCAGTTTCGAGAACCGCATGCGTTTCGGCCTGGAAGTGATCAAGGCTGTGCGGGCGGAAGTCGGCCCGGATTTCTGCGTCGGCATCCGTCTGTGCGGTGATGAGTTCCACCCGGACGGCTTGTCCCACGAAGACATGAAGCAGATCGCCAAGTATTACGACGACACCGGCATGATCGACTTCATCGGCGTGGTCGGCTCGGGTTGCGACACCCATAACACCCTGGCCAACGTAATCCCGAACATGAGTTATCCACCGGAGCCGTTTCTGCACTTGGCGGCCGGTATCAAGGAAGTGGTCAAGGCCCCGGTACTGCACGCGCAGAACATCAAGGACCCGAACCAGGCGACCCGGATTCTGGAAGGCGGCTACGTCGACATGGTCGGCATGACTCGCGCCCACATCGCTGATCCGCACCTGATCGCCAAGATCAAAATGGGCCAGGTCGACCAGATCAAACAATGCGTCGGTGCCAACTATTGCATCGACCGTCAGTATCAGGGCCTGGACGTGCTGTGCATCCAGAACGCCGCGACCTCCCGTGAATACATGGGCGTGCCGCACATCATCGAGAAATCGACCGGTGTGAAGCGCAAGGTTGTGGTGGTTGGTGCCGGTCCTGCCGGGATGGAAGCGGCTCGTGTGTCCGCCGAGCGTGGTCACGACGTGACCCTGTTCGAGAAGAAAGAGTTTATCGGCGGGCAGATCACCACCGCGTCGAAAGCCCCGCAGCGGGACCAGATCGCCGGTATCACCCGTTGGTTCCAGCTGGAACTGGCACGTTTGAAAGTCGACCTGCGCCTGGGCGTGGCAGCCGATGCAGCGACCATTCTCGATCTGCGTCCGGACGTGGTGGTACTCGCCGTTGGCGGTCATCCGTTCCTGGAGCAGAACGAACACTGGGGCGCGGCTGAAGGCCTGGTGGTCAGCAGCTGGGACATCCTCGACGGCAAGGTGGCGCCGGGCAAGAACGTGCTGGTCTACGACACCATTTGCGAGTTCACCGGGATGTCGACCGCCGACTTCCTCGCTGACAAGGGCTGCCAGGTCGAGATCGTCACTGACGACATCAAACCGGGCGTGGCGATTGGCGGCACGTCGTTCCCGACTTACTACCGCAGCATGTACCCGAAAGAAGTGATCATGACCGGGGACATGATGCTGGAGAAGGTCTACCGCGAAGGCGACAAGCTGGTGGCAGTGCTGGAAAACGAATACACCGGCGCCAAAGAGGAGCGGGTGGTGGACCAGGTCGTCGTCGAAAACGGCGTGCGTCCGGACGAAGAAATCTACTACGCCCTGAAGGAAGGCTCGCGCAACAAAGGCCAGATGGACATCGAAGCCTTGTTCGCGATCAAGCCTCAGCCTTCGCTGAGTCAGGCGGGCGACGGCTATTTGCTGTTCCGCATCGGCGACTGCGTGGCGCAGCGCAACACCCACGCGGCGATCTATGACGCCCTGCGGTTGTGCAAGGATTTCTAAGCCGGTGAGCTGATCGTTCCCACGCTCTGCGTGGGAATGCAGCCCGTGACGTTCCGCGTCACATTCAAAAGCGGACGCAGAGCGTCCGGTGAGGCATTCCCACGCAGAGCGTGGGAACGATCAATGAGTCGCGTGGGAGCTCCACCATGTTGAACACCCTTCTTCCAATCCTGTTGTTCGCTGCCCTGGGCCTTGCGGTTCTGGGCGCGTTGCGGCGGGTGGCTATGTGGCGCCGGGGCCGGGCTTCGAAAGTCGACCTGATCGGTGGCCTGTTCGCCATGCCCAAGCGCTACATGGTCGACTTGCACCATGTGGTCGCGCGGGACAAATACGTCGCCAACACCCACGTCGCCACGGCCGGTGGTGCGGTGGCGTCCATCGTGCTGGCGATTCTGGTGCACGGTTTCGGCCTGCATAACCGCATCCTCGGTTATGCGCTGCTGTTGATGACGGCCGTGATGTTCGTCGGCGCGATCTTTGTCTACCTGCGTCGGCGCAACCCGCCAGCGCGGTTGTCCAAAGGCCCGTGGATGCGCCTGCCGAAAAGCTTGCTCGCGTTCTCGGCGAGCTTCTTCCTGCTGACCCTGCCGGTCGCCGGCATCCTTCCGGAAAACTTCGGTGGTTGGCTGGTCGCTGCGATCCTCGGTGTCGGCGTGCTGTGGGGCGTCTCGGAATTGTTCTTCGGCATGACTTGGGGCGGGCCGATGAAGCACGCCTTCGCCGGTGCGCTGCACCTGGCCTGGCACCGTCGCGCCGAGCGTTTTAATGGCGGCCGTTCCACCGGTTTGAAACCGCTGGATCTGAACGACCCGACTGTGCCGCTGGGCGTGGAAAAACCCAAGGATTTCACCTGGAACCAGCTGCTCGGCTTCGACGCCTGCGTGCAGTGCGGTAAATGCGAAGCCGCGTGCCCGGCGTTCGCCGCCGGTCAGCCGCTGAACCCGAAAAAACTGATTCAGGACATGGTCGTCGGCCTGGCCGGTGGTACTGATGCGAAATTCGCCGGTAGCCCGTATCCAGGCAAAGCGATTGGCGAGCACGCCGGTAATCCGCATCAACCGATCGTCAACGGTCTGGTGGACGCTGAAACCCTGTGGTCCTGCACCACCTGCCGCGCCTGCGTCGAGGAATGCCCGATGATGATCGAGCACGTCGACGCCATCGTTGACATGCGCCGACATCTGACCCTGGAAAAAGGCGCGACCCCGAACAAGGGCGCTGAAGTCCTGGAAAACCTGATCGCCACCGACAACCCGGGCGGCTTTGCGCCGGGCGGGCGGATGAACTGGGCGGCGGATTTGAACCTCACGCTGATGAGCGAGAAGAAATCTGTCGACGTACTGTTCTGGGTCGGCGACGGTGCCTTCGACATGCGCAACCAGCGCACCCTGCGTGCCTTCGTCAAAGTGCTGAAAGCGGCCAAAGTCGACTTCGCGGTGCTCGGTCTGGAAGAGCGCGACAGCGGTGACGTGGCCCGACGTCTGGGCGATGAAGCAACGTTCCAGCTATTGGCCAAACGCAACATCCAGACCCTGGCCAAATACAGCTTCAACCGCATCGTCACCTGCGACCCGCACAGCTTCCACGTGCTGAAAAACGAGTACGGCGCCTTCGACGGCAACTACCTCGTGCAGCACCACAGCACCTACATGGCGGAAATCATCGGCGCGGGCGCCCTGAACCTCGGTCAGCACAAAGGCAGCAGCGTGACCTATCACGACCCGTGCTACCTCGGTCGCTACAACGGCGAGTACGAGGCGCCGCGTGAAGTGCTGCGCGCCCTCGGTATCGAGATCAAGGAAATGCAACGCTCCGGTTTCCGCTCGCGCTGCTGCGGCGGTGGCGGCGGTGCGCCGATCACCGACATCCCGGGCAAGCAACGTATTCCCGACATGCGCATGGAAGACATCCGCGAAACCGGCGCCGAACTGGTGGCCGTGGGTTGTCCACAGTGCACCGCGATGCTCGAAGGCGTGGTCGAACCGCGTCCGCTGATCAAGGACATCGCCGAACTGGTCGCCGATGCATTGCTCGAAGATACCGCACCGAGCAAACCGGCTACACCGGCCCAACGTGAACCTGCGGAGGCCCACTGATGAGCGACATTATCCGCCGCGACCCCCGCGCCGAATGGATTGCCCGTAACCGCTTGCACCCGCTGCACGCGGCCATGCAACCGGCGCAACACAGCTGGATGGGCCCGAACGGCGTCATCCGCAAGAATCTGCATGGCATCGGTTTTATCGGCCCCAACGGCATCAAACGTATCGACCGTAGCGGCGCTCAGCAGGGTGGGGCGACCAAACGCTCGGCCGCCGTTGAAGTGCAATTGCCGCTGCATCAAGTGCCTGCACCGGCGTTCTACATCAGCGTGGTGCCGGACATGGTCGGTGGTCGCTTGAGCAGCCACGACCGCGATTTGCTCGGTCTGGCTCATCAATTGGCCGGCAAGGACGGCGCGGTATTGGCCGTGGTCTTTGGCGAGCACAAAGAGAATGCCTTTGCTACCGCAGGTGTTGACCGCTTGCTGGTTTTGGAAGGCGACGAATTCAACGGTTATGCACCGGAACAACGGGTCCAGGGTCTGCGGGCTGTGGATAACCAGTTCAGCCCTCGTCACTGGTTGCTGCCGGACAGCCGCAGCGGTGGCGGCGAACTGGGTCGGCGCTTTGCCGCCGCACTGGGCGAACGCCCGGCCACGCGGGTCTGGCAGGTCAAGGATCAGGAGTGCATCGGCCGCGCCGGTGCCGGCTTGCAAGACCTTGCACGTCCGGTGGCACGCTTGATTCTGGCCGCTGTCGAGTGCGCAGAACCGGTCAGCGAAACCCGTCACGAAGCCTTGCCGGTGGAGTTATCCACAGCTGTGGCGCGCAGCCTGTCGCGTATCGAGGATTTGGGCGCGGTGGCGGTCGATCCGGCGGCGATTCCGATGGCCGAAGCCGAGTTCATCTTCTCCGGCGGCAACGGGGTCAAGGACTGGGGACTTTTCCACAGGACCGCCGAAGCACTGGGCGCCACCGAAGGCGCCTCCCGTGTGGCGGTGGACGATGGCTTCATGGCCCGGGACCGTCAGGTCGGCGCGTCCGGCACCTGGGTCACCGCGCGGGTGTATGTGGCGGTGGGTATTTCCGGGGCGATCCAGCATCTGCAAGGCATCGGTGCCTGCGACAAGGTGGTGGCGATCAACCTCGACCCTGGCTGCGACATGATCAAACGGGCCGACTTGTCGGTGATCGGCGAGAGCGCCGAGATTCTTCAAGCCTTGATCGAGGCGGTAGCGGCTTACCGCAATGACGCCAAGCGCGATGCGGCTTAAGGGAAGGAAAGGGTTATGAGCACGAAAATCATCAGCCTGGTGTCCATCGGCGCCCACCCGACTTCTGGCCGGCCGCGTCGCGCGGAGCAGGATGCGCGGGCGGTGGAACTGGGCCTGCAACTGGCTGGGGATAACCTGCAAGTGCTGCACGCCGGCGACGTCGCAGAACCGGCGTTGCGCGCTTATTTGGGCATGGGCCTGGAGCAACTGCATGTGTTGGAACAACCGTCGGGCGCCGATGCCTTGCCGGCGCTGACTGCTTATTTGCGCGATGCGGGGGCGCAGGTCGTATTGACCGGCAGTCAGGCAGAAACCGGCGAAGGCTCGGGCATGTTGCCGTTCCTGCTGGCGGAAAGCCTCGGCTGGCCGCTGGTGGTCGGGTTGGCGCAGGTGGAATCCATCGACGGTAATTCAGCGCTGGTTCTTCAAGCCTTGCCGCGTGGTCAGCGTCGTCGCTTGAAAGTGCGCCTGCCGTTTCTCGCCACTGTGGATAACGCCGCGCCGAAGCCTCGGCAGAGCGCCTACGGCCCGGCTCGACGGGGCGTGCTGCAAGCCGATGAAGTCGAAGTGATCGACGATGGGCTGCTGGCAGTCGCCACGTTGCAACCGGCCAAACCGCGGCCAAAACGCCTGAAGGTGATCAAGGCCAAGAGCGGCGCAGACAGGATGAAAGCGGCCACGGCCAAGGCCAGTGGCGGCGGGGGGCAGGTGCTCAAAGGTGTAACGGCGCAAGCGGGTGCCGAGGCCATTCTCAAGTTACTGATCGAAGAAGGCGTGGTCCGCTAGCGGATCACCAGCACAGATCTAAAAATGTGGGAGCGAGCCTGCTCGCGATAGCGGTGGACCAGCCAGCATCGATTTGAATGTCAGGCCCCTTCGCCGGCAAGCCGGTCTCGCTCCCACAAGGAAAAAAAATGACCGTAGAATTTCGTTCGGCCCTGCGCGCGGATGCGCGGGAGATTGCTCGCTTGTTCCAGATTTCATCAGAAGGAGCCGCGGATTACATCTGGAGCCAATTGGCCCAGCCCGGCCAGGATCTGCTTGATGTAGGCGCCAGTCGTTACGCCCGTGACGACGTGGATTTTTCCTGGCAGAACTGCGTGATCGCGCAGGTCGAAGGCAATGTCATTGGCATGATGCACAGCTACGTGATGCGGCATGACCCGATGGCAGCGCCCGTCACCGATCCGGTGCTGGCGCCATACGCCAAATTGGAAATCCCCGACACGCTCTATATTTCCAGCCTGGCGCTGCACGAGGGCTGGCGGAACCTGGGCCTGGGCAAGCAATTCCTCGCTTACGCCTACGACCGCGCCAACCAGTTGGGGCTCAATGGACTGAGCCTGATCGACTACGCCGCGAACACTGGCGCCCGGCGGTTTTACGAGCGGCATGGCTTTCGTATCGTGGATACCTGCCAGATCACGCCCCACCCGATGATCCGGGTTACAGGTGAAGCCTATCTGATGTATCGGCCTTAAGGGCTGCGCCCGCACTCCCGCTCGGTGAGCTACAGTTTTGCTGTGCGCTGGTAGGGGGTTTACGGAGCTTTCAGAGGTTCAGCGCTGAGTCATAAAACCGGTTTTTATGCGTGGGTTGAACATGAAGGTTTTGCGTAGGCGTGCAACCTGGTTGCTCTGTGCGGTGATGTACGTGCCTGCGGGGTTGATGGCGGCTGTCAACACTGAGTCCGATCAGGATTTTTACCAGTGGCTAGGGTCGGAGCCAGGGCAAACAGCGTCCCTGGATCAATTGCGCAAGCAATGCGACAAGGTCATGGATGCCGCAAATCACCTCGATTGCTCAGTGACCGTCTACGCCCGGATGTTCGAGGCCAAAGCCGCCAATCAGTTGCCTGAGTACTACCTGGCGATCAAGCGCCGCCATGCTCAGGCCATCGCGRAGGATCCCGAGCTCAACCTCTTGTTTTCCATGTTTGGCCGCCAATCGCTCGCCACCTTGCGCGCGGTCGGCGATTTCTCGGTGACCCGCACCCGGCGGCACGAGGTGCTGAAGATTTATCCGAGTTCCAGTGAGCGGGACGTCACGGATGAAGTGCTGCCCTACATCGAGGTCAAAGCAGCCAATGGTGTCTCGACACGCTTTATCGTGGACACCGGCGCCCCGCAAACCCGGGTCAACGACGAAACGGCCTAGCGGATGGGCATCACGGTGTTGACCGACTCCCATTACGGCTACAGCACCTATTATGGCGAGCAGGACCTGTCGGCCAAACTCGGGATCTTCGAGTCTTTGAAGATCGGTGGGAGCGAGTTCAGGAACGTCCTGGTATTTGTCAGTGACCGGGATAACCTGTTGGGGCTTGATCTGATTGGAAAGTTGGGGCGTCTGAAGCTCACGAAAAAGACCTTGGCACTTAATGCTGAGCCTCCTGCGCGATGCGATTCACCCATTAGCTATTCGCGTGCAGACATCAATCAAAGACTGACCATTGCCGCACGGCTGGATGGTCGGGCGACGCTGGCGATTCTGGATACCGGGAATGTTGATTACCTGACGTCCGCCGCGCCGGGCGACTATCCCATTCACGTCGCCGGAAACCCGCATCACCAGATCTTCAAGGGCGAGTTGGATTTGTCCGGGAGCACGAGGGTTATGACCTACAAATATTACCCGGGCTTCACCATTCCTCCGTCGTTGGTGTCGGGACAGTACGTACCTTCGATTCTGCTGGGGTGGCGGGCATTCAATGACTATGAATTGAACCTGGATACTGAATCGGGTCGGTCGTGCTTGAATAAAATCTGATTTACCCACAAACCCTGTTAGCGCTTCTGTGGATAACGTGTTTGCCTCTCGCTACACCCTATACAAATCAAGCCCTTTAGGCCTTCGTACAAAAAACAACCAGCCTAACTGACGGTTTTTACAGACTTTTTGCAGTGGATAAGGTTTCCCGTTTTTCAATACTTGCCCCCAATCTCTGTTGGCGCTTCTGTGGATAAGATGTTCGCTAACCGCTACAGGCCATGTAAACCGGGCTTTTTAGGTGGCTGATTAAAAAACGACCAATCTATCGTTTTGGACCGGTAAACTGCCCGGAAACCTCGATTTATCGCGGCTTTCAACGGTTTTCCACAGATCCGCAGAAGTTCCCCCCAAAGTCTGTTGGCGCTTCTGTGGATAAGGTGTTTGCCATCCTCTGTAAGCCACGTAGAACGTGCCCTGCAAGCTTTCGATCAAAAAACAACCAGTCGTTGTTAAAAACCGGTCTTCTGGATAAGTCACGGATTTTCTTCGATTTATGTGGAGAAAGTTTTGAGTAAAACCACACTTGTCCCCAATAGCTGTGGGTGGAGGTGTGGATAACTTGTTTGTGGAAGGCTGGGAGGTGCGGGCGGCATAGCGTTGAACGGAATAGGTCATATTTCGTACAGTTTTGAATCGGGGGGAGGGATATCGGGGAAGGATGTGCTGCTGGGGAGGGCGCCATCGCGAGCAGGCTCACTCCCACATTGAATCTGTGTCGTTCACAAATCCCCTGTAGGAGTGAGCCTGCTCGCGATGCTTTATTAGCCTTGAACAGGAACGCCTTTGAGGTACGGCGCAGGCTCGGCCCCCAGGTTGTTCAGCAACCGCTCGCTGTACCAGTCCACAAAGTTCACCACGCCAAACTCGTAGGTCTTGGAATAAGGCCCAGGCTGGTACGAGCTGGAGTTGATGCCGCGCTGGTTCTCTTCGGCCAGGCGTCGGTCCTGGTCGTTGGTGGCATCCCAGACCTTGCGCATACGTTCAACGTCGTAGTCCACGCCTTCGACTGCGTCTTTGTGAACGATCCACTTGGTGGTGACCATGGTTTCCTGAGCACTGATCGGCCACACGGTGAAGACGATGATGTGATCGCCCATGCAGTGGTTCCACGAGTGCGGCAGGTGCAGGATGCGCATCGAGCCCAGGTCGGGGTTTTTGATGCGGCCCATGAGTTTGGCGCAGCCCTGTTTGCCGTCCAGGGTCATCGACACGGTGCCTTTGAGCAGCGGCATGCGCACGATGCGGTTACGCAGGCCGAAGCTGGCGTGGGCGTAAGGGATCTTCTCTGCTTCCCAGGCAGCGGCGGAGGCGGCGACATGGTCTTTGAAGGCCTGATCGGCGCGTGGGTCGGTGACGTCGTCCCACTCCAGCAGGGTTTTCAGCAGTTCCGGGTGCGACGCGTTGCAGTGGTAGCACTCGCGGTTGTTTTCCAGCACCAGTTTCCAGTTGGCCTTTTCCATCAAGGTGGTGGTAATCGCCACCTTGGTGTTTTCCATGTCGTACGGTTCCATGTAATGGTTGAGCGTCGACAAGAAGTCATCAATGGCCGGCGGATTCTCCGACAGGCTGATGAAAATGTAGCCGCCAGCGGTTTTTACGTTCACCGGCTTGAGGCCGTACTGGTTCATGTCGAAGTCGGCACCCATTTCGGTGCCAGCGAACAGCAAGCGACCGTCCAGCTCATACGTCCACTGGTGGTAGTGGCAGACCAGTTTGGCGACTTTGCCTTTTTCACTGGTGCACAGGCGCGAACCGCGGTGGCGGCAGACGTTGTGGAACGCATGCACCACGCCTTCGGCACCGCGAATCACGATGATCGGGTTCTTGCCGACCTGCAGGGTCAGGTAGTTGCCCTTGGTCGGGATCTCGCAGGTCATGCCGGCGATCAACCACTCTTTCTGGAAGATTTCCTGCATGTCGATATCAAACAGCCGCTCGTCAGAGTAAAACGGCTGCGGCAGCGAGAAAGTACGCTCGCGCTCTTGCAGCATCTGCGCGGTGGCCTTGCGTGCGGGTTCCAGTGGATCGCCCAGACTGATTTTTGCGGTGACGTCCATCGATTTGATCCTCATGGCCATTCTGTGTGGCCGGCGAAATTGTGGCTTGGTAGCCGGTGTGGCGGGTATGGATGGGCAAGTTCGGCGCCTGAAGTCCTGATCCTGCGTTGCCGCTCCTCCCCATAGCGAGCTATGAGTCGTCGCGGCGCCTTGGCTCAGAACTTCATGCATCCGAACCTGCTCCACCCACACCCGCCACACCGGCTACGGTTTGCTACGCAAGGTGTAAAGAATGTGTCTTGGTATGGGGCGAGTGTGGGGCCGGCGCCGGCCAGAACCTTATCCACGAGCGACATGGCCCACTCTGTTCCCGACGCGCAACCCCCGGTAGATGCAGGCTGGTCGCGATAAGTATGTGAATGTCGCAGATAGGTAAATGGGTGATCCGTGCGTTACGCAGAATCGCCAACATAAGGCCGAACATCGGCGGTGGAGAACAGCATGTCCAACAGCTTCCTGAATCCGGTAACGACCCAGACCTGGGCCAATGGTCGTCACATCGTCCGTTGCGTCAAAGTCATCCAGGAAACCTGGGATGTGCGCACGTTCTGCTTCATGGCCGACCAGCCAATCATGTTCTTCTTTAAACCGGGGCAGTTCGTCACCCTGGAGCTGGAAATCGAAGGCGTGCCGATCATGCGCTCCTACACCATTTCCAGCTCGCCTTCGGTGCCGTACAGCTTTTCGGTGACCATCAAGCGTGTGCCGGGCGGCAAGGTTTCGAACTGGCTGCACGACACCCTGCATGAAGGTCAGGAGCTGGCGGTGCACGGTCCGGTCGGGCTGTTCAACGCCATGGACTTCACCGCGCCGAAAGTGCTGTACCTCAGCGGCGGCGTCGGCATTACGCCGGTCATGTCCATGGCACGCTGGTTCTACGACACCAACGGCAACGTCGACATGGTGTTTATCCACAGCGCCCGCTCGCCCAAAGACATTATTTACCACCGCGAGCTGGAGCATATGGCGTCGCGGATCGATAACTTCAGCCTGCACCTGATCTGCGAGAAGCATGGTCTGGGCGAACCATGGGCCGGCTATCGCGGTTACCTGAACCACAAGATGCTTGAGTTGATGACGCCAGACTTCCTTGAGCGCGAAGTGTTCTGCTGCGGTCCGACGCCGTACATGAGCGCGGTGAAACGCATGCTCGAAACCGCTGGTTTCGACATGTCGCGTTATCACGAAGAATCGTTCGGCGCGACGCCACCGGAAGCGCGCGCCGATGCCGTGGAGCAAGCAGAACAAGCGGCGGATGCGCCGGAAGTCGACCTGGCGGACTTGCATCAAGTGGAATTCACCGCGTCCGGCAAAAGCATTCGCGTGGCGCCGGGTGAAACCGTTCACGCCGCCGCGGCCAAGCTCGGTCTGTTGATTCCGAAAGCGTGCGGGATGGGCATCTGCGGGACGTGCAAGGTGATGAAGCTGGGGGGCGAGGTCGAGATGGACCACAACGGCGGGATCACCGAAGAAGACGAGGCCGAGGGGTTCATCCTGTCCTGCTGCAGCGTGCCGAAGGGCGACGTGCGTATCGAGTTTTGATGGTTGCGCAATAACCCTGTAGGAGCTGTCGAGTGAAACGAGGCTGCGATCTTTTGATTTCAAAGATCAAGGTCAAAAGATCGC
>NZ_JBFUKU010000114.1:0-16472 GCF_056400685.1 Pseudomonas sp. P5_A12
GTTTCAGAACCGTCTCAGTCCGAGAAACCCAAATCGTGATGTTCATTGGAGACCCAACGGGAATCACTCCAATATTTAGCCCCGAGCAAATAAAAAAAATACCCGTTGTCGACGCTGCTTTTAGGAAGGTTGTGTCCAAGTTGGGCGACTTCAAAGCAAAGCGTGCAGCCAAGACGCTTCAAGACCATATAGACGCGCGAAAAACCAGAGCCAAGCAGTTTCTGAAGGCGCGCGGTTAGCTACCATGCTGCGAAAGCGGCACAAACCTCAGAATGTTTAGCTACGTCGAAGGAAGCGCCGCCTAACTTGTAGTGACTGCAATCGTGCAGTCAGTCTAGTCATCCGCAGCCTTTTTCTGCTCCTCCGCCGCAGCTATCATTTTCTTTACTTCGGCGAAAGTGTGTCCAGTTCGGAGCTGGTAATAGGCGTCCCCGAATATATCGTAGGCATCCGCGATAAACGATGGACCTAGATCGCCGATACCGCTTAGCTTCATGCGCAAGTAGTTGGGATTGCTATCGTGAACTCGTTGCATGTAAATCGAGGCCACCTTTGCGTCTTCACCCGTCAAACATGCGCGTAAGTAGTCTGTCAAAGCCTCGCCAATCGGTGACCTTGGTTCCTCGATGGCAAGCGCAAGATTGCTTGCGAAATAACTCAGTAACTTCTCACAAAAAGGCTCGCTTTCTACCTGGCGCATGAACATGAGCACGCCGACGATGCGGAGCACCGAGTGCTCTTTCGCCATGCGTTCCCTTTCGTCAAACGAGATATTAAGAGCTATCTGCTCATCTTCATCCGGGAGCAGTTCAAGGTCGTCCTGCCATTTCCTAGACTTGAGAAAGTACTGTTCAACCCAGTCAGCAAGCTTACTTGGATCAGAAATTACGTCACGACCTGTTTGCTCAGCCTTTACTACTGGCAGCTCGGGGCTTTGCTTACGCTTGAGAAATCCAAACACGTGACTGTCCTTTTTTATTGAGTGCGGCATCCATTTCAATCATCGCAGAAGAAGACGAAAAAGTGCAAAAGGGACACCTTCGATTGTCAGTCGCGGCCGATAGCCCGCAGCGAGGCGCGCCCCCTCGGTTTGCAGCACAAGAGAAAACTGTCGACTGCACCCCAACCCTTGCAAATACTTGAATCAACGCGAGTCTGCGCGAATCAAGGAATCACGCCATGACCGGGCGCATAACAGGATCGAAGAACACAAAGCCATCGAAGGCAGACGTACGCCGCCACATCGAGGCACTCCGCGAGCTGGCCGAAGCCGGCGACATCGCGGCCCGAGTCGCGCTGATAGAACTATCGGTCAAGCTGCTCGCGGATAAGAAGAATGGCCGCCGCTAAGAACAAGCCAGCCCCCGACCTCATCCGCCAGCGCGCGGCTGGGATGGGCGCCGACATGCTCGACGTCTTGGAGGCAATGGCCCGAGCCGGCGACGTTCAAGCCGCCAAAGCCATCCTCAATAAGTCGACCCCGGACCTCAAGCCGGCCGCGGCCATGGTGACCTTCCCGCTGCCCAAGGGACAAGACCTCACCGCGGCAAGCTGGGCCATCCTCAGGGCCGTCAGCGGGAGCAAGCTGCCCCCGGATATTGGCGCCTCACTGATCGCATCACTCGCCCAGATCGCCCGCATCACTGAAGTCTCCGAGTTTGAAAAGCGCCTCACCGCGCTTGAGGAGCAGCAACCATGAAGATCGTCCGCCTGCGGGCACTTGAGAAACGGCGCGGCCCACCGAAGCTGACCGCCCTCCAGCAACGCATTTTCGACGAGGCCGCGCGGCTCATCCGCCTCGGTCACTCACGCCAACAGGCCATCGACGCCGCCTTGGACCAGGAGTTTTAAGCATGAAAGAGCAAAAGCAATACGACGCCGCGGCCGGCAAGGTGGCTGACCTCGAAGCGCAGCTAGCCGAGGC
Source organism: Pseudomonas sp. P5_A12 (assembly GCF_056400685.1). NCBI lineage: Bacteria > Pseudomonadati > Pseudomonadota > Gammaproteobacteria > Pseudomonadales > Pseudomonadaceae > Pseudomonas > Pseudomonas sp. P5_A12. The sequence goes on from NZ_JBFUKU010000114.1 coordinate 1,925, forward strand.
CCGCGACAAGGCCAATGATCACGTCCGCCTTCTGGAGAAGGTCGAATCACTCAAAGCGCAGGGGGCCGCGGCCGGCGCGGCCGCGATTGCCGCGGGCACGAGCCTCGGTGATTCGAGTGATTGGCTGCAAGCGAGAAAAGCACTCAACTCGGCTCAAGAATCACTGGCCGAGTCTGAAGTCACCGCCGCGGCCTACATGGCGCGGATCGACGATCTAAACGACCAGCTCCACGACGCCCAACTGGAGGTCAAAGAAGCCGTCAAGAAACTGACCGCTGCCCAGTACGACGAAGCCTGCAAGGCCGAGGCATCGGCCGCCGAAGCCTTCCTCAAGGCTGGAGATGATTTTTACGCCGCTCACTGCGCCTACGCGGCGACCATCGACGTTCGGGTCAAGCTGCACAACAAGATCGTCGGCCTAGCTGAGTGGGTAGGGGGAGGATACCCGGTTGAAGTCATTCTGAAGGCCCCCGGGGGTTCCACACTCACTCGCGCCGAACTCACACGTCTGCCGCCGAAGGCGCTGAAGCTGAAGGGGGTAGCATGAAACAGTCGATTGAAGAACGGGTGAAGGCGATTCTGGCCGCGGTCGAAGGGCTTGTGCAGCGCCGGTTGCCGAAGGCTGAAGATGAGTTTGATCCGATGGATGCGCCGGGGCAATACAAGGCAAGCGACACGGCGGCATTGAACGGCCGGGCCGCGGCTCTCGCCCGGATCGCCGCCGACCACAAACGCATCGAAGCGATCAACGCCCAGTTACCCTCACGCTAACGTCTCGCGTGCGTGAGGCTGCAAAAGCTCGCGGCAGGGTCGCGTTTACCTCTTTCGTGATTCAGGCAGCGGGCTTTTCGATACCCTCGGTCTTGCTTCCGCCGGGGGTATTTTTTTGGCGTTGAAAACCCCATTCGGGGTGTCAAGCGGGGTGTCGCCAGCCTTTCTGGGAAGACCAGAAAGGCTGAAACCCTTGGGATAGATGGTGGGCCCACACGGACTTGAACCGTGGACCAAAGGATTATGAGTCCTCTGCTCTAACCAACTGAGCTATAGGCCCTCAGTAGGCCGCGGATTATAGCGATGGTTTCTCTGCTGTGCTATCCGAAAAATTCGATACGGCCATTCGAAGAAACATCGCGGCAAATTCGTCGGCGGGAAGAGGCTGGCTCACGATGTAACCCTGGATCTGCCCGCAGCCTTCGGCGGCGAGGAATTCCTGTTGGGCCAGAGTCTCAACACCTTCGGCGATGACGGTGAATTGCATGCTGCGGCCCAACGCGATGATTGCTCGAACAATGGCCGCATCATGCGGATCGTCAGGCAGGCCGCGGATAAACGATTGATCGATCTTGAGAATATCCAGTGGTAGTCGCTTGAGGTAGCTCAAGGACGAGTAGCCGGTACCGAAGTCATCGATGGCTAACTGTACACCCAACTGTTTGAGTTGATGCAGCACCGTCAGCGCTTCCTCAGCCTGGCTCATGATGAAATTTTCGGTAATTTCCAGTTGCAAAAATCCGGGCTGAAGATGGCTGTCCTTGAGCAGTTGCTCGATCCGCCCCAGCAGGTTTGGTTGGCGCAGTTGGGCGCCAGCGAGGTTGACCGAGAGCGGGCCGAGGCATTCATATACCTGATTCCATTCGTGCATCTGGCGGCAGGCGGTCTCAAGTACCCAGTCACCGATCTGCAGAATCATGCCGTTTTCTTCGGCCAAGGGAATGAAGTGTTCCGGCGGCACTGTGCCGAAGGTGGGGTGATGCCAACGAATCAGTGCTTCGGCACCGACCAGTCGATGGTCATCAAGGCTGATTTTCGGTTGGTAGTGCAGCGTCAGCTCGTTGCGCTCGATGGCGCGCCGCAATTCATGTTCCAGCGCCACGCGTTCGTTGGCCTGTGCAGTGAGGTCACGGGTGTAGCGTTCAATCCGGTTGCGCCCCTTGGCCTTGGAGCAGTACATCGCGGCGTCGGCGTTTTTGACCAATGTGGCGACGTCGCAGCCATCCTTGGGGTACAGGCTGGTGCCGATACTGGYGCTGATAAAAAACTCGTGATCACCCGCCTGGAACGGCTCGGCGAAACAATTGAGCAGCTTGGTCGCGATATTGTCGGCATCGCTATTCTGTTGCAGGCCTGGTAGCAGGATGATGAATTCGTCACCGCCCAAGCGCGCAACGGTGTCGATATCGCGCAATTGCTCTTTGAGGCGCACGGCGATGCCTTTGAGCAGCAGGTCGCCGACCGGATGGCCGAGGCTGTCATTGATGTGTTTGAAGCGGTCCAGGTCGAGGAACAGCACGGCACCCTGGCCACCATTTTCCTGTTGGGTGTTGAGGGCGGTCAGCAGTCGACTCTCAAACAGTGTGCGGTTTGGCAGGCCGGTCAGTGGGTCGTGGTGCGCCTGGTAGTCGAGTTTGGCCTGGGCGTATTTGAGGCTGGAAATGTCCGCGAACACGGCCACGAAGTGGGTGATGAACTTGTCCCTGTTACGTACCGCGCTGATGGTCAGCCAGCTCGGGTAGAGCTCGCCATTCTTGCGGCGGTTGGAGATCTCGCCTTGCCAATGACCTTCGGCCGTCAGTTGGTGCCACATGGCCGCGTAAAACGCGCTGTCGTGAAGGCCCGAAGCGAGCAGGCGAGGGGTATGGCCCAATGCTTCGCTCTCGCTGTAGCCGGTAATTTCGGTAAACGCGCGGTTGACCGCACTGATGTGCTGCTGGGTATCTGTGATCAGCACTCCCTCAGCCGTGCTTTCGAACACGGTGGCGGCCTGTTGCAGCTTCTCCTGCATCAGGTGCCGCTCGGTGATGTCTCGGGCAATGGTCAACATGCAGTCTTCATCGCCGATCGGCAATGGGCGACTCGACACTTCGCAGAGACGGATCTGTCCGTCGCTACGGCGAATGTGGCAACTGAAATCGCGGACGAAGCCGTCCCTGTGCAGCAGGTCGAGCATCTGTTTGCGCTCGTTGAGGTTGACCCATATACCCAGGTCCAGGGTGGATCGATCAATGGACATCGCGCTGTTGAAGCCGGTAATGCGGCTGAAACCTTCATTAACCTCCAGCAGCAACCCGTCGCTCTGCCGCGACAACAACAAACCGTCAGGGGAGGCGTGGAACGCCTTGGCGAATTTCTCTTCGGAGGTTTGCAGTTGTTGCTGGGTTTCTTTGAGCTGGCTGATATCGCGCACTACCACCACGAGGGCTGGGGTCGTATCGAGATCAAAAGGCTCGGCGGAAATCAGGCCGGTAAACACCTGGCCGTTGCTGCGACGAAAGGGCATCTCCAGGTTGCGGATGCTGCCGGCCTGCAGTCTTTGCAGCAGCCCCGGCCCAACGCCGGGGATGCCCCAGATATTCAGGTCAGTGGCGGTCTGGCCGATGACTTCTTCGGACTTGAGGCCGATTTGCTCTTCGAACGCTTTGTTCACTTCCAGCAGGCAACCGTCGGACAGGCGCGCGATCACCAGGATGTCCGGGTTTTGCTGGAAGACCGAGGCGAATTTTTGTTCGGAGAGGCTCAGTGCCTCTTCAGTACGTTTGGCGTCACTGATGTCGATCATCAGCCCACGCAACACCGGCTCATGACCGTGTTCGATCAGGCTGACGATGTCGCGTACCCACAGGCAGCGGCCATCGGCAGTGATGACTCGGTAATCGACACTGTGATCGCGCCCAGCCAGCACTTCGCGATCACAGTAGGATTGGGCACGTGTCAGGTCCGCAGGGTGGATGATGTTGCGCCAGAACCCCGGAATCAGCCAATAAGACAGGGGATAGCCCAGCAGGTCTTCGGCGTGCGGCGACACGTAGCTGTAGGTGTAATCGCTTATCCGCGCTTCCCAGGCGATGGCCGACAGACTCTCGACCAGCCCGCGATAGTGGTATTCGCTGCTGCGCAGTTCCTGTTCAAGGTCGACCCGACGCGCAATTTCAGAGCTCAGTCGACGGTTGATCCGGATCACCACGGCCAGCATTCCCATCAGAAACAGCAACCCTGGCAGGCCATAAATCAGCACATCCGACCAGAAGCTTCGCTGATCCAGGACGTTACCCACCCAGCGTTGCTCAATGGCGCTGATTTCACTCGGGCTCATGTCCGCCAGTGCTTTGTCCAGAATGCTGACCAGCACCTTGTTGTCGGGAGGCGTGGCCATTGCCAGTTGAAAGCGATAGGGGGTTTCGCCACTGACATACAGCCCTGCGAGCTTGAGCTGGCGAAGGTTCCAGACGCTGGAAGCGAGATCACCCACCACGGCGTCCACTTCGTCGGTGGCGAGCGCTTGTAAGGCAGAGCTCACATTGGGCATCGGCACCAGACTCAGATCCGGGTGGTGGGCACGCAACAGCTCATGGGGCGCATAGTTTTTCACTACGGCGATTTTCAGCCCGTACAGCTCTTCGATTTTGTGCGGTTGGGCGCCTCCGACGTGGGCCAGGATGACAATCGGAAAGTCGAGATAGGGCCGAGTAAACGACAGGAACGACTGGCGCTCCGGGGTCGACATGATGCCCGGTATAACGTCCAGTTTGCGTTGCTTGGCCTGTTCCAGCAGAGCGGTCCAGCTGCCCGGCTCGACGGGTGTTAGCTTGATGTCCAGCCGATGACGGATCTCATTGACGTAGTCCTCCACCAGGCCCTGATATCGGCCCTGTTCGTCGCGGAACTCAAATGGTGGCCAAGCGGCGTCCACACCCAGGTGTAAATCCGGGTGTGCGGCCAGCCAGCTACGTTCGTCATCGGTCAGAGTCAGCGCGCCAGCCGTTGCGGTCCAGGTCATCAGCGACAGCAAAAAAAACACGGACGGCAGTCTGGGCATAACGGTCTCGTTATGGCTCGGGGAATGGTTCGAGTGTAGACGGGCTAAGCGGCAGGGGGGATGTGCGGGGGATTTAATCTGCATAAAGCAAAACCCCCGGCCTGGGCCGGGGGTTCTGTTGTTACTCGTCGAGGAAGGAGCGCAAATGCTCGCTTCTCGTCGGGTGGCGCAGCTTGCGCAGTGCCTTGGCTTCGATCTGACGAATCCGTTCACGGGTCACGTCGAACTGCTTACCAACCTCCTCAAGGGTGTGGTCGGTATTCATGTCGATACCGAAGCGCATGCGCAGAACCTTGGCTTCACGGGCAGTGAGGCCTGACAGTACTTCGCGAGTCGCTTCTTTAAGGCTCTCAACGGTGGCAACATCGATTGGCGACTGCATGGTCGAGTCTTCGATGAAGTCACCCAGATGGGAGTCTTCGTCATCACCGATCGGGGTTTCCATGGAGATCGGCTCTTTAGCGATCTTCAATACCTTGCGGATCTTGTCCTCAGGCATTTCCATGCGTTCGCCCAGCTCTTCCGGGGTCGGTTCGCGACCCATTTCCTGCAACATCTGCCGGGAAATACGGTTGAGCTTGTTGATCGTCTCGATCATGTGCACCGGAATACGGATGGTGCGGGCCTGGTCGGCGATCGAGCGAGTGATCGCCTGACGGATCCACCAGGTGGCATAAGTCGAGAATTTGTAGCCGCGGCGGTATTCGAACTTGTCTACCGCTTTCATCAAACCGATGTTGCCTTCCTGGATCAGATCGAGGAATTGCAGGCCACGGTTGGTGTACTTCTTGGCGATGGAGATCACCAGACGCAAGTTCGCTTCGACCATCTCTTTCTTCGCGCGGCGGGCCTTGGCCTCACCGATCGACATGCGACGGTTGATGTCCTTGATCTCGGCGATCGTCAAACCGGTTTCGGTTTGCAGTGCGGTCAGCTTCTGCTGGCAACGAATGATGTCCGGCTGCAGGCGACCAATGGCTTCGGCGTATTTGCTTTTGCCTTTGGCCAGTGCATCGGTCCAGCTTTCGTCAACTTCGTTGCCCGGGAACTGACGCAGGAAGTCGGCACGCGGCATGCGGGCATCACGAACGCAAAGTTGCATGATCGCGCGCTCTTGTTGACGCAGGCGATCCAGGGCACTGCGAACACGCTCGACCAGGCCTTCGAATTGCTTCGGAACCAGTTTGATCGGCATGAACAGCTCAGCCAGGGCCAACAGCTCGGCGATTGCCAGCTTATTGCCACGACCGTGCTTTTTCAGCGCCTTGCGGGTGATTTCCATCTGATCGGAGACAGCGCCAAAACGCTGTGCCGCGATGATCGGATCCGGGCCGCTTTCGGCTTCTTCTTCGTCATCCGTTGCTTCGGCGTCATCGTCGTCGGTGTCGTCGGCAGCTGGCGCGGCTTTCGGATCGATCGGCGGTGGCACTTCTGCAGCAGGCGGCGCAATGCCGTCGTCCGGGTCGATATAACCGCTCAGGACGTCGGACAGGCGGCCACCTTCGGTGGTGACGCGAGTGTACTCGGAGAGAATATGATCAACCGTGCCAGGGAAGTGCGCAATTGCGCCCATCACTTCGCGGATGCCCTCTTCAATACGTTTGGCGATTTCGATTTCGCCTTCACGTGTGAGGAGCTCTACCGTACCCATTTCGCGCATGTACATGCGCACTGGGTCGGTGGTGCGACCAATGTCGGTCTCGACCGCTGCCAACGCGGCTGCTGCCTCTTCGGCCGCGGCTTCGTCGGTATCGGCGTCGGCCAGCATAAGGGAATCCTTATCTGGCGCAACCTCGAATACGTTGATCCCCATGTCGTTGATCATGCGGATGATGTCTTCCACCTGTTCCGGATCTGAAATATCCTCCGGCAGGTGGTCGTTGACCTCCGCGTAAGTCAGGTAACCCTGCTCACGACCAAGTGTGATCAACTCTTTGATACGAGACTGCTGTTGCGCTTTTCCGGACATAACACCCTATCCACTGAAGGTCTTGGCGGGCAAAAAACAAGCCGAGGATTATACCTGAGCTATGACCTCACGCGCCAGTTGAGGTCGGGTTTGATACAGCCATATTGCGTTTTAATAGGTCGCGCATCTGATTTGCGATCTCATTTGCTTCCTCCGGGGTCAATCCCGGCTGTCTGGCTTTCCTGATAAGTACTTCCAGGCTATCCGTGTGTTGAGCTGCCGATAACCTAGTAATGGTGTCTAAAAACTGTTGTTCAAGGTTGTCGCCTGCAATCAGCCATTCCTTTTCTGCCAATGCCTTGAGCAAGCGCCCCTGTTCGGTCCCATGCCAGCGCGCCATCAGCTGAATTGAGTTTAGCTTAGGATTTTTTTGCACGGCCTCGATCAGGGCCACGAGCAGTTGCGCGTAGGTATTGCTCTCATTGGCAAAATGGTTGGCGGTTTCTACCCGGCCAGCCAGGTCTGGGTGATGAATAAGGGTGCGCAGTGCAATCAGCGTGGGCGCTTCTACGGCAATCGGTGTGCGTGGGGCGCTCGGTTGATCACGATCACCGCCGCGCTTGCCATTCTTGTCCCACGGCTTCTTGTCCCACTTCTTGCCGCCAGCGCCAGGTTTCTTCGGCGTCCATTCCTGCTGCGGCGCATACATCTCTTGTGACTGCGGCTGATGGTAGTCGCTGTAATCGGGCATGGCGTCGTAATCGATGCCTGGATCGTAAGCCGGTGGCGCGTCCTGGGGAGCGCTTTGCACCAGTTGGCTGACTGCTTCACCGCTAAGGCCGGTGATTTCGGTCAGGCGCTGGCGCATCAGGATACGCAGGTTTGCGCCCGGAACTTTGTCGATCAGCGGCGCGGCGAGAGTGGCCATGTGGGCCTTGCCTTCGAGCGAGCGCGGATCCGACTCTTCGGTCAACTGCTGGAAAAAATAATCCGCCAAAGGCTGGGCGTGCTGGTTGATCCGCGCACGGAAAGCATCCGTGCCTTCGGAGCGGACCAGCGTATCCGGGTCTTCGCCTTCCGGCAGGAACAAAAAGCGTGCGCGCCGGCCGTCTTGCAGGCAGGGCAGCGTCGCTTCYAATGCTCGCCAGGCGGCGTTGCGGCCTGCCTGGTCGCCATCGAAACAGAACAGCACGTTGGGCACGACACGAAACAGTCGCTTCAAGTGCTCTTCGCTAGTGGCGGTGCCCAAGGTCGCCACGGCATTGCGCAGGCCTTGCTGGGCGAGGGCGATGACGTCCATATAGCCTTCGACAACGATGATTTCGTCGAGGTTGCGGTTGTTTTTGCGTGCTTCATAAAGGCCGTAGAGTTCTTGGCCTTTATGGAAGACCGGGGTTTCCGGTGAGTTCAGGTATTTCGGCTTGTCGTCGCCCAGTACCCGGCCGCCGAAGGCGATGATGCGCCCACGGCTATCGCGAATCGGGAACATCACGCGATCGCGGAAGCGGTCATAGCGTTTGCCGGTTTCGGCGTTCTCGATCAGCAGGCCGGCATCGACCATGGCTTTTTGTTGCAGGGTGTCACTGCTCAAATGTTTGAACAGATTGTCCCAGCCCGGCGGAGCAAAGCCGAGGCCGAAGTCGCGGGCAATCTCGCCGGTCAGTCCGCGACCTTTCAAGTAGTCCACAGCCGCTTTACGCGATGGATGGCTTTTCAGTGCCTGACGGTAAAAGTCGGCGGCGGCGGTGAGCAGTGGATACAGCGGCGAATCGGTCGGTTGCCGCGGTTTGTGCGGCCGGCCGCTTTCTTCGCGGGGGATTTCCATGCCGGCGGCTTTGGCCAGTTCTTCGACAGCCTGGACGAAATCCAGGTTGTCGTGGTCCATCATGAAGCCGAGGGCATTGCCGCCAGCACCGCAACCGAAGCAGTAATAGAACTGTTTGTCGGGGCTGACGCTGAAAGACGGGGTTTTTTCTTTATGGAACGGGCAGCAGGCGGTGTAGTTCTTGCCGGCTTTTTTCATTTGCAGGCGCGAGCTGACCACATCGACGATGTCGGTGCGGTTCAGAAGGTCGTCAATGAAGCTCTGGGGAATTAGCCCGGCCATGGCGTTCTCGTCATCTGCGCTGAAATGGACCCAAAACGAAGGGCGGCCGAACGCGGGTCGTTGTTTGAGGCGCGCAAAATGTGCGGCTCGACCGGTGTCGTCTGCGTAATCGCTATCGGGAAGTGTATCTGCCGAAAATCCACTGAGGTTAATACCAATCAGTAATCGACGGTCTGAAAGTGTTGCGCTGAATCCGCTGCGGCCAGTCGTTGGCCTCGGATAGCTCAATAAGCGGGCACGCAAGCAGGTGCCTTGGGCTGATCGTCGTGAGAGGAATCAGTGGGTGTGCTCGTCAGTAGCCTTGGAAGGCTCGTCAGAAAAGACGTGCACCGCTGGCAAAAGAGCCAGGTCTGACGCTGTAAAGCAGATTTGTCTCGGTCGCGTCTGCGGCGTCGACAGTGAAGCATCAAGCGTTTTACGCAAATGCCATTAGCCCGGCTGAGGGCCGGGCTTGGCAGAAGCTTGCTACGATCGTCTGTGTATTAGTACAGACGAACGGCGCGGCGCTGTTCGCGCTGAACTTTCTTCGCGTGACGCTTAACAGCGGCTGCTGCTTTGCGCTTACGCTCAGAAGTTGGCTTCTCGTAAAATTCGCGGCTACGAACTTCAGCCAGTACACCGGCTTTTTCGCAGGAGCGCTTGAAACGACGCAGAGCTACGTCGAAGGGTTCGTTCTCTTTTACTTTGACGGCTGGCATCCAGAGCTACCTTCATTCATTACCGGGGTCAACATCCTCGCGGCAAAAGAGCACTTGAAGACGTCGGTTTTTAAGGGTTGCGGATGTTAACTCCTCATCGCTCGGAATGCAAAGCCTCTGATCGAAAACCGCTGGTCGGGGCATCACGCGACGACTATTATGCGCGCCTTCGAATTCAGCCTAAACAAGGCGCAAACCCATGCTAGTACTGGGATTAGAAACCTCCTGCGATGAAACTGGTGTCGCATTATATGACAGTGAGCGCGGGCTGTTGGCCGACGCACTGTTCAGTCAGATCGACCTGCACCGTGCCTATGGTGGCGTGGTGCCGGAGCTGGCCTCGCGCGACCACGTAAAACGGATGCTGCCCTTGATTCGTCAGGTGTTGGCCGAAGCTGACTGTGTGCCGACCGAGATCGACGCCATCGCCTATACCGCGGGTCCTGGCCTGGTCGGTGCGTTGCTGGTGGGGGCTTCATGCGCCCAGGCGCTGGCCTTTGCCTGGGGTATTCCGGCCTTGGGCGTGCACCACATGGAAGGCCACTTGTTGGCACCGATGCTGGAGACGCAACCGCCAGAATTTCCGTTCGTCGCTTTGTTGGTGTCCGGTGGTCATACGCAGCTGGTTCAGGTCGACGGAATCGGTCAGTACACGCTTTTGGGCGAGACCCTGGACGATGCTGCCGGTGAAGCTTTTGACAAGACCGCGAAAATGATGGGGCTCAATTATCCGGGCGGCCCGGAAATTGCGCGCCTGGCCGAGCAAGGTGTGGCGGGACGATTCACGTTTCCGCGTCCGATGTGCGACCGCCCGGGGCTGGCGTTCAGCTTCAGTGGCTTGAAAACCTTCGCTTTGAACACCTGGCAGCAGAGCGTCAGCGCCGGGGACGACAGCGAGCAAGCCCGTTGCGACATCTCTCTGGCGTTCCAGCAGGCCGTGGTGGAGACTTTGACCATCAAGTGCAAGCGAGCCCTCAAGCAAGCGGGCATGAAGCGTCTGGTGATTGCTGGGGGCGTCAGCGCCAACAAAGCGCTGCGCACCTCGCTGGAGAAAATGCTCGGCGACTTGAAGGGCGATGTGTTCTACGCCCGCCCGGAGTTCTGCACCGACAATGGCGCGATGATTGCGTTTGCCGGGTGCCAGCGCTTGCAGGCCGGTCAGCATGAAAGCCTGGCAATCAGCGTGCAGGCGCGTTGGCCGATGGAGCAATTGTCGGCGCTGTAATGAGCTGCGCTCACGTCCGGCATTTAAAAATGCCGTTCGCGCCCGGCAAACAGGTCGCGTAGATTGCCGCGATGACGCCAGACAATCAGCCCCGTGAGTACGCTCATGGGCAGCAAGGCCGTCGGTTCCTGCCAGGCAAGCAGCGGCAGGGTCAGCGGTGTGGCGATGAGTGCGGCAAGCGAGCTGGTGCGGGTCAGGTAGAACGTCAGCAGCCAGGCACAGACCGCCAGCAGCGCGGCGGGCGGGTAAAGCCCGAGCAACATGCCGGCAGCGGTGGCGACACCTTTGCCTCCGCGAAAACGGAAGTACACTGGAAACAGATGGCCGATGACGGCGCAGATGCCGATCCAGGCCTGATCTTGTAGGGAAAGGCCCGCAATGCCGGCGATCAGCACGGGCAGCAAGCCTTTGCAGAGGTCGCCGACCAAGGTCAGGGTGGCGAGTTTCTTGCCGGCCAGGCGCAACATGTTRGTGGCACCGGCATTGCCCGAGCCACTCATTCGCGGATCGGGATTCCCGGTCAGGCGGCTGAGCAATATGGCGAAGGACAGAGAGCCAAGCAGGTAGGCGAGGATCGCCAATAACCAAAACATGCTAACTATTCCGGGTGAGGACGCCCTGATTCTAACGGCGCATTGCGCCCTTGTCGTGCAGTGGAGAAGAGTGCTTGGACAGAGTGTTTATCGAGGGCCTGGAAGTCGACACCGTGATTGGTGCCTACGACTGGGAGCGAGGCATCCGGCAATGCCTGCGTCTTGATCTGAGCTTCGCCTGGGACAATCGCCCGGCGGCAGCCGGTGATGACCTGACCCTGGCGCTCGATTACGCCAGTGTTTCATCGCGAATCCAGGCGTTTGCGGAGCAGGCGCAGTATCAATTGGTCGAGACCTTTGCCGAGCGTCTGGTCGAAGTGCTGATGAGCGAATTCAAGATCACATGGGTGCGTCTCAAGCTGACCAAGCCTGGCGCCGTCCCGGCTGCCACGGGTGGTGTGGGCGTGGAGATCGAGCGCGGATGTCGCTGACTCAGGTGTACCTCGGGCTCGGTAGCAATATCGAGCGTGAAACCCATTTGCAGGCGGGTCTGGAGGCTTTGGCGGCGTTTCTGGTGGATATCCGCTGTTCTGCTGTGTTCGAAAGTCAGCCAGTGGGCATCAAGAGCGGGCCGTTTTTCAATTTCGTGGTGTCGGCGTACACCGATCTGCCGCTGATGGAGCTGGACCGTCGATTGAAATTCATCGAGGCGGACAATGGTCGTTATGCGCCGGACCGCAAGGGTCTACCGCTGGATATCGACGTCCTGTTGTTTGGCGATCTGGTGGGTAATTTCGATGGGTTGATCCTGCCACGAGCCGAGATTCTGAAGAATGCCTTTGTGTTGTGGCCGTTATCGCTGATAGCGCCGGACCGTGTGCATCCAGGTGCAGGAAAGAGCTTTGCGACCTTGTGGAGTGAAACGCAGATTGATCAGGTGTTGGCGCCGGTGGCTTTTGAATGGCGCGGTGAGCAGCTGACTTCTTCAAATTTGTTGTGACTTGATTGGCGCCATCGCGGGCAAGCCCGCTCCCACAGGTGCGATGTAGCTCTTGTGGGAGCGGGCTTGCCCGCGATGCTTTTCAGGCGGACGCCGCTTCCTTGTAGGCTTTCAGTGCTTTAAGCCGTTCACGCTTGATCGCCTCACCCAGTTCCGGCCCCTTGAATCCCTTCTCCAGCAAAGGCTGAACCGCCACGCTCCGCGCTGCTGTCGCCGCCCCGCGCAAATAATCCGCTTGTGGATAACTTCTCTGCTCCAGCCCTTTGCGCCCGCGGGCATCCATCTCGCACGCGGCAATGAACTCCTCAAAGCGCTGCGGACGGCGGTATACGTCGAAACTTTGTAACAACTCCAGCAAGGTCGAAGGTTTCAGCTCCAAGGCACGATGGCCATGGGTGTGATATTGACCGACCAGCAACGCCAGTTCCTGACAATCCTTCGGCGCCTTGAAGCGTTCATTGACCGCTTTGATCAGCTTCAGGCCTGTGTGCTCGTGAGCAATATGGCGGGGCCACTCTTCTTCTGGCGTCAGCCCTTTGCCCAGGTCGTGCAGCAGGCACGCCCAGCGCACAGTCAGTGGTTGTTTGTGCAGCGCCGATTGTTCCAGCACGCTCAAGGTATGCAGTCCGGTGTCGATTTCCGGGTGGTGAGCTTGCGGCTGAGGAACGCCAAATAACGCGTCGACTTCAGGCATCAGCGCGTTGAGTGCACCGCATGCGCGCAACACTTCAATGAATACTTGCGGCTGATCTTCCAACAGGGCACGAGAGATTTCTTTCCAGCTGCGTTCAGCGGTCAAGGCTTCCAATTCGCCGGATTCGCTGAGCTGGCGCATCAACTCCAGAGTCTCTGGCGCAACGGTAAAGCCTAGCGCTGCATAGCGCGCAGCAAAGCGGGCAACGCGCAGGACACGGAGTGGATCTTCGGCAAACGCGGGGGAAACGTGGCGGAGCAGGCGAGCTTCAAGATCGCGCTGGCCATGGTAAGGATCGGTCAGGTTCTGCTGATCGTCTTCGGCCATGGCGTTGATCGTCAGGTCGCGGCGGATCAGGTCTTCTTCGAGGGTGACCTCGGGACTGGCGTAAAAGGTGAAGCCGCCATAACCGCGTCCGCTTTTGCGTTCGGTGCGAGCAAGGGCGTATTCCTCACCGCTTTTTGGGTGAAGAAATACCGGGAAGTCCGCTCCCACCGGGCGAAATCCCTTGGCGAGCATTTCTTCAGTCGTGGCACCCACCACCACCCAGTCGATATCAGTAACAGGTTTGCCCAGCAGGCGATCACGTACCGCACCGCCGACTTTATAAATCTGCATAAAAAACCTCCGTTAGCTCGACAGAATAACCGTTGCGTCGAACTTTCGGAGGTTCTGGCTCGCTCAAAGATGAATGACGGCCAAGTCCAGTCGCCCGTAATCTCCTTCGCTGTGCTCATTTCTGGGGGGGACGTGATGGGTTTTCATCAGCTGATCCCCTTGCAGGGTTTCCAGGTGAATATCGAAGCCCCACAGACGGTGCAGGTGCTTGAGTACTTCCTCGGTGGACTCGCCCAGCGGCTTGCGATCATGTTGCTGGTGCCGCAGGGTCAGAGAGCGGTCGCCACGCCGGTCGATGCTATAAATCTGCACGTTAGGCTCGCGATTGCCCAGGTTGTACTGCGCCGCGAGGGTTTCACGGATGATGCGATAGCCATCTTCATCGTGGATCGCTGGCACCAGCAGGTCGTCCTTCTGGTCGTCATCGAGAATGCTGAACAACTTCAGGTCACGGATCACTTTCGGTGACAGGTACTGCAGGATGAAGCTCTCATCCTTGAAGCTACTCATGGCGAACTTGATGGCCGACAGCCAGTCCGTGCCGGCGATTTCCGGAAACCAGTGGCGATCTTCATCGGTGGGTTCTTCGCACATGCRCCGAATGTCCCGGTACATGGCAAACCCAAGGGTGTAAGGGTTGATTCCGCTGTAGTAAGGGCTGTCAAAGCCCGGCTGAAAGACCACGCTGGTGTGGGAGGTCAGGAACTCCATCATGAACCCGTCGGTGACCAGGCCTTCGTCGTACAGATCGTTCATCAACGTGTAGTGCCAGAACGTGGCCCAGCCTTCGTTCATCACCTGGGTCTGGCGTTGTGGATAAAAGTATTGAGCAATCTTGCGCACGATCCGCACGATTTCCCGTTGCCAAGGTTCCAGCAGCGGGGCATGTTTTTCGATGAAGTACAGGATGTTTTCCTGAGGTTCGGCGGGGAAGCGTGCATTGTCCTTATC